>VGNY01000037.1 GCA_016865895.1 Chloroflexota bacterium
ATAGCGTTCTCGCACTGCCTCGGTATATTCTTGTATGCTGCCTCGTGTCATGTTTGCCTCCTCTGGGTAACACTATTTTTGAGGCAACGATACCACTTTCGGTAACAATAATTATGAGGCAATTCGGTTCATTGTGCAGAACATCCTTTTAGTGTATAATGTAATTAATTAGTTACGGTTTAGGTTATTACAAGCTTTTGGATCCATTAGATTACCTAAGATTACCTAGTATTGGATGACCCGAACTAAAACTAAAAATTAGAGAAGAGAGGAGGTCATTCAATGGCTTTCAAGGACAAGTCCATCCAGTGCTCCGATTGTAGTACTACGTTCACCTTCAGCGCTGAAGACCAGGAGTTCTTCCATTCTAAAGGCTACACTAATGAGCCCAAGCGCTGCCCCTCATGCCGTCAGGCAAGGAAAGTTGAGCGCTACGGAAGTAGCGGCCAAGGTTACGGGTCGCAACGCCAGATGTTCCCTGCAACATGCACTGAGTGCGGCAAAGACACTGAAGTACCCTTTGAACCACGCGGGGACAAACCAGTGTACTGCAGCGACTGCTACCGCAAGGTCAGACCGAGCAGATAAGCGAGGTTCAATCTCAAGCCACGTCCGGGTTGGGCAACCGACCCGGATGTGCTTCTAGAAAGTATAAGTTTTGTCGTTAAAGGTCTCAATACGTGAAGGCGAAACACAGGATTCTTTGTTACGGCGCTTTCAAAGGATGGTACAGATGAGTGGCATCTTACGAGAAGCGAAGGCTCATAGTCGATTCATATCCAAGCGAGACGCTGCTCGTATAAAGGCCAAGAACAGCGCCAGGAGAAGGCGGCGTCAGAGATATTAAGTGGAGTAGGAGAAATAATTCAAGAAAAGGAAGGGGCAGACTATGAAAATCTATGTAGGTAATTTATCCTTTGATGTGACCGAAGAGGAATTACGGGGAGAATTCGCTTCTTTTGGAAAGGTGGAATCTCTAAGCATTCCAACTGACAGGTATAGCGGTAGACCCAGAGGATTTGCGTTTGTTGAGATGCCCTCAGTATCTGAGGGGCAGGCGGCAATCGCCGGTCTTAACGGGAAAACCTTTAAGGATCGGACACTCACCGTAAATGCGGCTCGACCTCGCTCTGATGACAGAGGTGGTGGATCTTATGGGGGTAGGAGAGGCGGTGGAGGCAGTGGGTTTGGTGGAGGCGGTGGGTTTGGTGGAGGAAGACGTAGAAGGTATTGAATCAAAAGCTAGACCGAAGCTCTCTAGTACATTGCTTCTCCAGGCTACACGAAGTTCAAGCTCCTGCTTCTCTGGGTGGGCCTCATCTATATTGACGCAGGCTAGACAGTAAGCCAGATTGTTCATTCCAGTGGCATGCGCAGCACCATCCTGGCTAGATCCCAGCAATGTTCATACAAATGAAGCCCCTTACTGAAGGCAATTAGGCAACCATCCTTCACCCCAATCTCCTCAGCCATATACTCTTTTAATAGTTGCAAGCCGCCTAAGTTTGTAGGGAACCCACCCCACAGGTCCCAACTCCTAAAGTAAACAATGAAATTGAGGCGGCCATCCTGAACGCGAGTGTCCACCATCCTTAGACATGGAGGGTCTTTCAGGTAAATACTACTGCGATTGCCAATCGTCATACACAGCTGGTTGGTATCAACCCCGCGCTTATAGCGCTTGATTACCTCATCAATTTGTGCAGCCAGATCCTCCCCGTAAGTGTATTCTTCGTTCTCCTGCCTGGCAGCAGTCATTAAATATGACATATACGCCTCAATAACGTCATCTGTAGTAGGTGCTGGTACTCCCATAGGTACATCAGGTCTCAATGGTCTCACCCCAGGATTACGAATTATAATTGCGACGAGAGGTATTTCTTTCCGATGAGTGCCCTCAAAACTACCTTGCTGTATACGATATGTTCTCCCTTCAACTAGAGCCTTCTCAAGACACTGAAACCAGGCATCTCCAATAGTGCATGCCTCAACTACTGTTAAGTCCATATCGTACCTCCGATCATCTATGGTTTGTTATCCAAAGATAAGTATATCAGGATCGGAGTGTTTAATGTTGGTTTGAAGAGGCAGCCAAGGAACCGGGGGCTCAGCAAGTGAAAACGTAGCCCCCTTTCCTAAAATAGGAGTACGAGGCAACCAGCGTGAAGATAATTGTGAGGTACATCAGGGCAGCAAGTAGCATGTCTGGACCCACGCCAAGAACGCCCACCACGAGAGTTGGCATCTGAACCGAGTAAGTAATCCTGGCTATCAGGGTGGGAGCAGGAAACGGAATCGCACGACTCCGCCGCTTCCAGATAAAAGTGAACACACCTGCCAGCACCGTGAGGTCTGCGGCGACTACAGTTATTGCGTAGGGATAGGGGTTGAAGGGCATCAGACCGGCTGTGCGTGACCAGAGTCCCCCAGCTATTGCCAGAATCAAGGTAGGGGTCATGAGCACGCGGTCGGCGACTAGATCGAAAAGGGACCCAGCTAGGGTTGATTGTCCCATTCTACGGGCGAGGAGACCATCTAGCCCGTCAGTGGCCCAGCCAACGATGAGCAGAATGCCGGCCAGCAGGATTTCTTTTGCTCCTCCCTGAAGTAAGAGCCAGGCGATGACTATAGCCAAAACGACACGCGCTATAGTCACAGCATTGGGAGCGTTAAAGCTCCACGATAATGCCTCCTCGGCAGAGTTATTCATTTCGCTCAGTGCCACAGGCAAAAGACCATTCTCCGCGTACTTTTGTAGAGCAGAGTAGCACGGAGGCAGGTAGCTGTCAATGCCTAGGCAAGATGCAAACTGCTGTGACAGGCCAGTTCAAGAACACATTTAATCGTTTTGTTCAGACGGTTTGACATCTGCCACTTAAATAGTGTAAGATTAGTTGCAAATGATTTGCATTAGCATCACTGGCTACAAAAGGTCGAAAAAGGCTCCGTCTAAAAACAAGTTTGGTGCTAAAAGATGGTTAATGTAATCAAACAAAAGGGTAGCGCTCGTCAGATACTGGATCGTTCGAGCCAGAGAGTGACAGCTCAGCGTACCCTGCTACTCGAGATGCTCCGTCAGAGCGGCGGACATGTCGATGCCGATGAGCTGTATCGCCGGGCACGAAAGAAGAACTCTCGGATTAGCCTGTCCACAGTCTACCGAAACTTGCAGCTTTTTAAGAAGCTGGGGCTGGTAGAAGAGCACCACTTTGATGAGGAGCACCATCATTATGAGGCAAAATCAGGGACAGAACATCAGCATCTCCTATGCGTCAATTGTGGCAAAGTGGTGGAATTTGCCTGTCCTGTGAGCTGGAAACTCAGAGAGGACATCGGCAAACAATATGATTTCGACATCACCGGAGTTGAAGTCCGAATGACAGGCTTGTGCTCAAGCTGCCACACCAAGGAAAAATGAAACAACACCAGATAGGAGTTAACTTGCGTTCATGTCACAAGAAACACAACTGACTTTAGGTCGGATGGAGGTCGGGCAGACCGGCACTATAATTCAAATTTTAGGTGGTCGAGGCCTGACCCAGCGCCTCGAGGCTCTTGGCATCAGACCGGGTAAAAAAGTGACCAAAATAAGTTCCATGCTCTTCCGCGGGCCGGTTACCCTTAGGGTAAATCATACCCAGGTAGCTCTCGGCTTTGGCATGGCTAATAAAATACTAATTGAAATCGACAAATCCGCTTAACGACCTTCACAGACAGCGATGAAGATTCTACTAATGGGCAACCCTAATGTGGGTAAGAGTGTTCTCTTCACCAGACTTACCGGCACGCGTACCATCGCGTCAAATTATCCCGGCACCACCGTGGGGTTCACCAGAGGCTATCTGAAACTGGGCGAAGAGCAGGTTGAGATCATCGATGTGCCTGGCACCTATACTCTTGAACCCACCAGCAAGGCAGAACAGATAGCTGCGGAAATGCTGAAGGAAGGCGATTTAGTTATCGATGTCGTTGACGCCACCAATTTGGAGAGAAATCTAAATCTCACCTTGCAACTCCTAGAAAGACAAGTGCCAGTAATAGTCGCGCTTAATATGTGGGACGACGCTCATCACCGAGGAATAAATATAGATGTTGCCAGGCTAGAAGAACTCCTCGGTGTACCAGTCGTCCCTACGGTAGGTGTAACCGGGCAAGGAATACGTGAATTGGTCAGCCGTCTTCCAGAAGCAGCAGCACCCCAAGTCATCTATTCAAGCAGTGACGAAAGATGGGCGAAAATCGGGGATATTGTGAGCCAGGTGCAATCGTTGAGCCATCGCCACCACACCTGGCGTGATGTTTTGGAAGATGCCAGCAATCATCCGGCGGGTGGGGCTGCTATCGCCCTGCTGGTTCTCGTTGCCACCTTCTGGGTCATCCGCCTCATCGGTGAGGGCATCATCAACTATGTGACCGACCCACTCTTCAACTGGCTATGGACCCCACTTCTAATGAAGCTAAGTCACCTTCTAGGGTCAACAGGTTTCTGGCACGACATTCTGGTGGGCAAACTGATCAACGAGGACATCGACTACCTTCAATCCATGGGCTTGCTCAGCACTGGACTTTACATCGAGTTCGGCGTGGTCATACCATACATTGTCTCGTTCTACCTCATACTCGGAATACTGGAGGACATCGGCTATCTGCCTCGACTGGCGGTATTGATGGATACGTTCATGCACAGGATAGGATTACACGGTTATGCCATTATCCCCACCATGCTTGGATTAGGCTGTAATGTGCCAGCGGTTATGGCAACCCGAATCCTTGAGAGCCGGAGGGAACGGTTCATTGCAGCCACCTTAATTTCTATTGGTATCCCCTGCGCAGCGCTACAAGCTATGATAATAGGACTGGTGGGACAGCAAGGTATGCAGTATGTGGCCTTGGTCTACGGGAGCCTGTTTATATCTTGGATTATTATAGGGCTTATCCTTAATTACACTGTGAAGGGATTCAGCCCGGAGCTTATAATTGAGATTCCACCATACCGCCTGCCACCATGGCAAGTCATTGGTGAGAAACTCTGGCTGCGGGTGTCCAGCTTTATTAAAGAAGCCTTACCTATAGTGCTCGGGGCTGTGCTTGTGGTAAATATCCTTTACACAGTAGGAATCTTCGATTTTATGGCTAACATTGCAGCCCCAATTGTAAGTGGATTGTTTGGGCTGCCCAAAGAGACGGTTGTTGCCTTAGCTATCGGCTTTCTGCGCAAAGACGTAGCTGTGGGCATGCTAGCCCCTTTGGGATTAACTGCTACACAACTAGTGATAAGTACTACCGTTCTGGCCATGTCTTTCCCCTGTGTGGCTACCTTCGTGATACTGGCTCGAGAGTTAGGAGCCAGAGATATGCTTAAAGCTACTGGTATAATGATAGCTTCAGCACTTATCGTGGGTAGCCTGCAAAATCTGATCCTGTGAAGATAAAAACAACCTTGTTTCATTAGGGATGGTGGTATGCTGGGCATGGCTGCTACATTCTTACCAGTCAGCCCAGCGGTGATGACTTGACACAGGGCTTATAATTTATAATATTAACCATACAGAACGAGAAAGGAGGGGGACATGATTGCAGACTGGTTCAAGACTCGCAGATATTTCGACACCACTAAGCAAAAGAGAACTCAGACTCACATCTACCAATTTCCAATTAAGGGAGGAATGATTAAACGAGGAATCACGCATCCAACTTCCAAGACATCTTTTAAGATAGCCAGACCATTAGTCGAAGGTGCGCTTAGAACTTTTATCCGCTTAGAGATAAGAGGCAGGGAAAATCTGCCACAAAACGGTTCGGTTATTGCTGCTTGCAATCACCTTAATCTGATAGACCCACCCCTGCATATAATAAGCATACTTCCCCGTGACAGCATTTTTATGGCTAAGGAGGAACTCTTCCAATACTGGCCTATTCCCGTCTTTCGCATCCTAATGGACATCGCTGAAGCCTTCCCCGTGCGACGCCGCGGCACCCCTGAAGAAAGGCAGCAGGCAATAGAGTTCTCAGAAAGCGTTTTGGCAGAGAAGCTTGTCTTCGGTATGTATCCCGAAGGTACACGGAGTAAGATGGGTTGTCTTAAAGAAGCTTACCACGGCATAGCAATCGTCGCCTTGCGTACCGGGGCTCCCCTTATTCCCGTAGGCATCTGGGGAACCGAGAAGCTTAGAGGAATCGGCTGGCTAACTCGCCCCAAAGTAATCATAAACTTCGGCAAGCCTTTCACACTTCCACCTGTCCAAGGTGAGCCAACTGAAGAGCAGCTAAAAGAGCTTACTGAATACATAATGGGGAAAATCGCTGCTATCCTACCTCCAGAATACCGGGGCAGGTATAAACCCTGTTGATTGCCCGCTGGAACCGAAGTATATGGCCAAGGTAAAAGTTGAAAAAGCCCGTGCTCTTGGTTCCTGCTTCGGCGTCAGGCGAGCTATCAAAATAATTGAGAAGGCGGCCAAGGAACACCAAGAAATAGCAACTCTAGGGCCGATAGTGCATAACCGGTTGGTAGTCGCCAAGCTGGCTGACATTGGAGTCAAGGTCATAAATGAGCTAGACCAGGTTCAAGACAGAGTCATCGCTATTACCTCGCACGGTGCCCCGCCGCAATTGCTCTCACAAATTCAAGCTCGAGAGCTTCGGGTAATCGACACCACTTGCCCCATAGTCCGCAGTGCCCAGAAAGCGGCCAAGAAACTGGCGCAGGCCGGCTTGTGCGTCATTATCTTCGGCGAAGCCACCCATCCTGAAGTTAAAGGCTTGCTCGGCTGGGCAGGCAATAATGCTGTTGCCACTCTGGATGGAGGAGAAGTAGCCAAATTGAAACTACCTCGTCGGCTGGGCATCGTTTCTCAGACCACACAGAGCCACCCCAAGTTCGTTGAGTTCACTAATGAGCTCATCAGGGCCGTTTTCCCCAATGTCCAAGAACTACGTATAATCAATACTCTCTGTCAGGAAACGCAAAAACGGCAAGAAGCCGCTCTCGAATTAGCCGGGAAAAGTGACCTGATGATAGTGGTTGGCGGGCACAACAGTGCCAACACACAGCGTCTCGCTGAGGTATGCTCACCTATAGTAGAGACTCATCTGATAGAAACCGCCGCTGAAATACAAATGGACTGGCTTTCGGAAAAGCAGTATATCGGCGTAACCGCCGGTGCTTCTACACCGGATGAAGCTATTGAGGAAGTAGTGCGTAAGCTAGAATCCCTCGCCAGCGGTGATTAGAATCTTAACCCAGCATGTCATCCAGTTTTCGGCCGCCAAGGAGGTGAAAGTGGATGTGAGGCACAAGCTGGCCGCCATCAGCACCACAACTTACCGACAATCGATAACCGCTGGCCGAAATGCCTTCTTTCTCAGCCAGGTCTTTAGCCAGCAAGACAAGGCGACCAATTAGCCGCTGTTGCTTGTCCGAGAGCTGTGTCAATGAAGCGATATGGACTTTAGGTATAATAAGGAGGTGCGTAGGTGCCTGGGGATGAATATCCCGAAAAGCTATAAACTCTTTATCCTGGTAAACAATGTCAGCAGGTATTTCCCCGGCAACGATCCGGCAAAAAACACATTCCATTAGTTTAAGACTGCTGCTAGGATACGCGGATTGACAGGCAGGTAACCGTTCTCTTTATACCCGGTATAGGGTGGATCTTCTCAGTGACCAGGCTGCCGACGGCATTAAAGTCATCATGTTCAACAACAGCGATAACATCGTAAGGGCCAGTTACCAGGTCAACCGATTTTATCTCTTTGATCTTTTGACCCTGAAGAGCCGCCACCACATCTTTGGTCCTGCCTACTTCCGTCTCTATAAGCACAAAGGCCTTGGCTGGCATATTTTCACCCCCTCTGACTAGAATTTTAGCCTATTATGTTAGATTGACGCAACTCCTCAATTTGCGACTTATTATAGCTTAATTCACGCAATATCTCTTCAGTATGTTCGCCGAAGATAGGTGCAAGGCTCCTCACTTTGCCAGGAGTCTCAGATAGCTTGATGGCAATGCCCGGGTGTTTCACCTTCCCCAAAGTCGGATGGTCTATTTCTAAAACCATTTGGCGGTGAAGCACTTGTGGGTCATTGAACACTTCATCAAAGGTGTAGACTTTACCTACTGGCACATCCTTATCAGCAAAAAAGTCAAACCACTCATCCCTGGTCCTGGTCAAAAAGACCTGCTTGAGGTAGGAAAAGATTTCCTCCCATTTCTCGCCTTCGGGTTTGTGGAGAAAATGCTCTGGCGAAATGCAGTAAGAAATATACTCTTCCTTGCCCAAAGCACGACATAGATTCTCCCAAAACCAGGGTTCAACACAGCCGATGCTGACATATTTACCATCCTTAGCTTCATACACACCATAGTAGGGATAAGCACCATGAAGCCACGTCTCACCCCTCTTCAACAGAATGCCGCTGGAAAAGTAATTGCTGATAAACCAAGTCAAAACGGACATCGCTCCATCAGTGTAGGATATATCCACATACTGTCCTGTACCTGTTTTGCTCCTAGCTACCAAAGCAGCCAGGATACCGATAACACCATGCAAAGAAGCCCCTGCAAAGTCAGCTAGTAAGTTTAGAGGGATGACTGGTGGGCAGTCAGGAGTGCCGATGAGATTAAGTGCACCAGCTATTGATATATAGTTTACATCGTGTCCGGAGCGATTACTATACGGACCGTCCTGCCCGTAGCCACTCAGAGAGCAGTAGATGAGCCTCAAGTTAATTGCCCTTATTGTCTCACAGTCTACCCCTAAGCGTTTTACTACCCCAGGTCTGAAACCCTCGACGATGACATCGGCTGTCTGTGCCAACTGGTAGAATATTTCACGGCCTTTGTCAGACCTGAGATTCAGCCCGATACTCCTTTTATTGCGGTTTAATGCATCAAAGGCTGCTTGCCTTCTTCCCTCCTCCCCCATCGGCGATAGGCCTATCCCAGCACCACGCCCACCAACGCCGGGCGGTGCCTCAATTTTAATTACATCAGCTCCCAGGTCACCAAAAATCATAGTACATAAAGCACCGGGCGCCAGATGTGTAAGATCCAAAATCTTGATACCTTCCAAAGCTAACATGTTACCTCCGGTCCTGAAACTGATTTGATTAGCCAGATTTCACTAATGATACTTTTTGATTTAACCACAGTCAAGGCTAGAGGACTTGACAGGATTCCCAAGCGCCTATATAATAGGCAAACGGTTGCCTACTACCCTAGGTCTAAACCTTCAGGAGCAGCTTTATGATAGGCGTTGAAACGCAAGAGGTCGAGAGAAAGGAGCTCTCCATCCTAAAAATCCTGAGTGAATCTCAGGAACCTTTGGGGGCTAGAGTCATTGCTCGACGTTTGAAAGACCACGGGGTTTACCTAGGCGAAAGGGCAGTGAGATACCACCTCAAACTGATGGATGAACGCGGACTAACGAGACTTGTCAGCCGGGATGGTCGGTTAATCACCGAATTGGGGGTTGAAGAGCTGGGCAATGCCCTGGTTAGAGATAAGGTGGGTTTCGCCATAGCCAGAATCGAATTGCTCGCCTTTCGCACCGACTTCGATTGGAAAAAACACACCGGTTTGGTTCCAGTTAACATCTCCTTTTTCCCAAAGGGGAGGTTTGAAAGAGCACTCCAGGCAATGAAGCCTGTCTTCGCCACCGGGATTTGCGTGAGCGATTTGGTGGCAGTTGCTCACGAGGGTGAACAGTTGGGCGAGTTAATCGTCCCCCCTGGTAAGATAGGATTAGCAACCGTTTGCAGCATCGTGATGAATGGGACGTTACTTAAGGCCGGCGTTCCCATGGACTCCCGATTCGGCGGCATACTGCAAATTCGAAACCACGAGCCACTTCGCTTCGTGGAACTCATTCACTACGCCGGTTCCTCGCTAGACCCTTCAGAGGTATTCATCAGGGCCCGGATGACCTCTGTAAGAGATGTAGCTAAAACAGGCAATGGCAAAATACTGGCTAATTTCCGAGAAATACCAGCCCTGTGTCGGCCAATTGCTGAAAATGTTGTGGCTAAATTGAAAGAGGCAGGCCTGGGAGGCCTAATGGTCATGGGTAATACCAGTGAGCCGGTGTGTGAAATCCCCGTGGAACTCAACAGAATTGGAATGATACTCATCGGCGGCTTAAATCCAGTAGCCGCCGCTGAAGAAGCCGGCATAGAAGCAGAAAACCACGGCATGAGCACCGTTATGGAATATCAAAAATTAATCAGTTTATGGAGGTTATAAAATGAAAGAGGTAAAAGTTATACCATGCCTGGACGTTAAAGATGGGAGAGTGGTCAAAGGTGTGAAGTTCGTAAACCTTAGGGATGCTCGCGACCCGGTAGAGGCTGCAGAAGCTTACTGCCGAGAAGGGGCGGATGAGCTGGTGTTCCTTGATATTATGGCCAGCGCCGAGGACAGGGGAACAAGACTAGAATGGGTCAAGAGAGTAGCCGAGAAAGTTACCATCCCTTTTGCCGTAGGCGGCGGCATCAGAGACACCAAAGACATGAAAGATTTGTTTGACCTCGGTGTAAGCAAAGTCTCAATCAACACTGCTGCCGTCAGGAGTCCCAACCTGATAAAGGAAGCCTCAAAGAAGTTCGGCAAACAAAGGCTTGTCGTTGCCATTGACGGCATCAAGAATCCACAAAATAGCCGTCTCCCCAGATTGGAGGTAGTGGTTAAGAGTGGCATGGAGTCAACAGGATTGGACATCGTCCAGTGGGCAAAGAAGGTGGAGAAACTGGGCGCCGGAGAGATTTTGCTTACCAGCAAGGATGCCGATGGCACCAAGGCAGGATACGATTTGGAGATGACCAAGGCCGTAGCTGAGGCGGTAAAGATACCGGTCACAGCTTCAGGAGGTGCTGGCAAATTAGAGCACCTTTACGAAGTCGTAGCCATTGCCAAAGCATCAGCAGTCCTGGCGGCATCTATCTTTCACTTCGGAGAAATATCCATACCCGAAGCGAAAAAATACCTTAAGGAAAGGGGAATACCCGTAAGAATAAATTAAAGATTAAAAATAAAATATTAAAAGGAGTGTGAAAAATGAATTTACAACGACCAAATGCAAACGATGCCACTAGAACTGCCAATCGCTCCAGAAGCGTAGTTCCTGGCAGTGGCCTCTGCTCCCGCTGCCTTGACGGCTGCACGGGGAACTGTGAAGTCTTCAAGGCCAGCTTCCGCGGCCGGGAATTAATCTATCCCGGCCCCTTCGGCGAAATCACTGCCGGCGGCGACAAGGACTATCCTGTTGATTACTCCCATCTAAACATTCAAGGCTATGCTTTAGGAGCCAGAGGAATGCCTGAAGGCGTTGTCGGTGACCCAGATACTGCCCTTTTCCCGGCCGTAAACACAGAGACCGAGTATGGCTGGAATATAAAGGTGAAGATGGAAGTCCCTATCTTTACCGGCGCTTTGGGCTCTACCGAGATAGCACGAAAGAACTGGGAACATTTCGCCGTTGGCGCCGCCATCAGCGGTGTTACATTGGTCTGTGGCGAAAACGTGTGCGGTATCGACCCGAAACTTCAGCGTGATTCAAAGGGCAAGGTCGTTTCATCACCCGATATGGACAGGCGAATTGAAATATATCGACGCTACCACCAGGGATATGGCGAGATTTTAGTCCAGATGAACGTTGAGGACACAAGATTGGGTGTTGCTGAATATATCATTAAAAAGCACGGCATAGAAACCATTGAATTAAAATGGGGGCAGGGCGCAAAATGTATCGGCGGAGAGATCAAGGTCAACACCTTAGAACGAGCATTAGAGCTACAGAAACGTGGATATATCATTACTCCTGACCCTTCAAATCCTATCAACCAGGCCGCCTTTAAGGATGGTGCTCTTAAGGAATTTGAAAGGCATAGCCGCCTCGGTTTTATCGATGAGGAAGGTTTCTACACCGAAGTTAAGCGCCTGAGAAATCTGGGATTCAAACGCATTACCTTAAAAACCGGTGCCTACAGTCTGCGCGAGCTGGCAATGGCCATAAAGTGGGGCTCGAAAGCCAAAATCGACCTGCTCACAATAGATGGCGCCTCCGGTGGGACCGGTATGAGTCCCTGGCGGATGATGGAAGAATGGGGTATTCCCAGCCTCTACCTGCACGCCGCAGCTTATGAGTTCGCAAAGATGTTGGCTGAGAAAGGCGCCCGACCGCCTGACATGGCTTTTGCCAGCGGCTTCAGCAGCGAAGATGGCGTGTTTAAGGCACTTGCCTTAGGTGCACCTTTTGCCAAGGCGGTATGCATGGGTCGGGCTTTGATGATTCCGGGGATGGTCGGCAAGAATATCGCCGAATGGATCAAGGATGGCAAGCTGCCGAACACCGTCAGTCAGTTTGGCTCAACTCCTGAGGAGATCTTTGTCTGTTACGAACAGGTAAAGAATATCGTAGGCTCCAATGAAATGAAGAACATACCCCTGGGCGCTATTGGTATCTACAGCTACGCTGATAAAATCAAGGTAGGGTTACAGCAGTTGATGGCAGGCGCCAGATGCTTCAGTGTGCCCGCAATTAGCCGGCGTGAGCTGATGTCCTTGACAGAAGAGTGTGCCAAGGTCACCGGCATACCATATCTTATGGAGGCTTACAGGGAAGAGGCTATGGCCATTATCACAGCCTAACCGCCTAGTTCGACCAAGTTGAACGGGCTCTGGTAATACGGAGCCCGCTTTTGTAATATCCGCTAGCACAATCTCACTTACAAGGAAACCTCTCCAGAGAAGGCGCGATCTCTGGGTTTTTTCATCACCTTCTCGTCATTTAGTTTGTGTTCTTCAGCCGGTGGTACCGGTAGAGGGCAGCCAGTGACCTGATTGCCCGCTCTGCTGATGTATAAACCGGTATTCGGCTCAACTCCAGTTGTTCAACCAGTTCTTTCCCCATCCCAGGATCAGTGATCCAGGTTACTACCGGCTTACCCCTTCTAATCAACTCACAAAACGGCCCCACGAATTCGTCGGGGTTAATTGATGCACCAGCGAGCCAGTCTAAAGATAGGGCCAGGCAGTCAACATCGCGGTCATCAGCTATAGCCTCAAGGAAAATGCTTCTAATGTTCGTTCCCCAGTTAAACTGAGAGCAGACTCCGACATCAAGAGGATTAACTCGAATGTCCCAGGGCGGGAAAACAGAGCGTAGCTTGGTCTTTGTCTGTGTGCTTAATTGAGCCATAGTAAACCCATTGGTCCGGCACAGGTCTGTCGCGATCACTCCCTCTCCACCAGAACCGGTGGCGACGGAAATCCTGTTCTTCTTCAAAGGTGGCAGGTACTCAAATACCTTTGCCAGGTCAAAAAAATCGTCCAATCCCTGGGCTCGAATTGCTCCCGATTGCCTCAGGGCAGCTTCAACCACAGCATCGCTTGAACGGATTATGGCACCGGTGTGTGACGAAGCTGCTCTAGCTCCTTCTTCAGTTCGACCCGACTTGAGAACAACGACCGGTTTTTCTTTGGTAGTACTTTTCAAAAGCTGTATGAAGTCTCTGGGGTCACCGGCAATGCTTTCCAGGTGCACGGCAATGCATCCAGTTTCTGAATCCCGCGACAAATACTCCAGGACATCAACTTCATTTATGTCCATTTTGTTGCCCAGGTCAATAAGCTTACTCAGACGTAGATGAAAATCCGAAAGAAGCCAGCCAAGTCTGGGCTCATAAAGCCCTGACTGGAAGATAAAGGAAAGCTTTCCCTGTGGCAGCTTTTCGACGCGGGAGAAACTAATAACAAGATTATTTCTGCTATTGATGGGACTAAGTGTGTTCGGTCCAATTGCCCTGATTTTGTGCTCTCTTAACAGGGCAAGTATCTCATTTTGTGATTTCTTCCCATCTTCACCAATCTCTGAGAACCCGCCCGGGACCAGGGTAAGACACTTTACTTTCTTGGCTACGCAGTCTCTGACTGCCTCCAGCGTTTTGGTGGCTGGAACAGCAACTACGGCCAAGTCTATATCCGCTTCAATACTTCTTAAATCGGGATATGCTTTCAACCCCAGAATCTCCTCAGCATTGGGGTTTACCGGGTATATCCTGCCCACGAATTTTAGGTTTACCAGGTTTGATACTAAGTTGAAGTTCAGTGTGTCCGGACTTCTGCCAGCACCTATAACAGCGACACTTTCAGGATAGAAGAAAGTGTCCAAGAAGTGATGCTTAGCGTTATCCATATTATTCTAGTGTTTTACAAAGTCGCTCATTGAGCGATGCAGGCTTATTGACCAAATCCTCGTCCCTCTAGTTTACAACTTAGCATGCTCACCAGCAAGGGTTTTGTCACTTGGCGTACCTGTAGAAAAAGGTAAGGGTTTATAGCTTCTGAGAGACTAGTGTTAAGTTGGCGGGAAGGTAACGCTACCTCGACAAGGCCAGTGCAAACGGAATGACTTTTGCCAACATTGTGTCATAACATTGACCTATACAGGTATTCCGGCCAGGGCTTTGGCTGATCTAATTGCCATTTCCCTATGCGGCTGAAACTTCGAAAACTCATATAGCATCATCTTGCAGGCTTGCCCTGAGCCACCTCCGTGCGTGGCCGAATGCAATATCGACCCTGAACCCCAGGAGATGTTCTCAATCAGCCTTACGATGCGAATCCTGTGCTCAGCCGGAACCTCGTCAACCCCTTTAAGGAATCTCTCCAGATAATGTGCAATCTCTGGGTTTTTCATCTCCTTCTCGCCAGGACAGCAGGCCAAAATGCCGCCGGTTATGTCCTCCGCCAGTCTAATTAGATCAAATACCGCCTTAGACGCATAATACTTGGTATTATTGGCCAGTACAGGGTCAGAGACCCACCCTGCGTGAGGAAGTTCAAACCCCCTTACAGCAGCGGCAATACCACATGAATACATAGTTTCAGTTATCGCTATCATGTCCGCTATTTTGTCTTTGACGTGTGCCACCTTGTCCAGACCATTATACTCAGCCATCAACTGCACCGCCGCAGTCAGGACATCAGCCCAACCAGCTTTGCAGCCGCCTGTGGTCGGCCGATGTGATGCACCAAATAAGCCAACCACCTCATCAGGATATTCCACCTCACCGCACATAAATACGCGCTCCCAGGGAACTAAGACATTATCAAATATGGCTATGCATTCATGTACCCCATATTTTATGTTCCCCAGGTCTATTTCTACGCCTTCTTTTCGGCGATCATCCTGAGATTGCCGCACTGAGACATGAATGATTCCCTTGGCGTTGCCGGGCACGGCACAGGCTACTGCATAGGCTTCATCACCCGGGCGATGGGTGGTGCTGGGAAGAATCAGTTTCTCATGGGAGAACGCCGCCCCCGTCTGGTGCAATTTCGCCCCTCTTAGCACTATGCCATCCTTTCTCTTCTCCACCACTCTCAGATACATATCAGGGTCGGGCTGCTTGTGGGCGGGTATCTTCCGATTGCCCTTTGGGTCGGTTATCGCCGGACAAGCCAGAAGGTCGTTTTTCTGCATGTATTTCAACCATTCGACAAAATTATGGTGATAAGAGGTCCCATGTTTGCTATCTATTTTGTGAGTAATATGAAGCATGGGAGCATATGAATTCTGAATGCACCTAAAGGAGCACATGCCCAGGCTCCGGTTGCAATAGCGAGTTATGTTGACCTTGGCGACGAGATCATCCACACTTTGAGGCACATGTTGAAAAAGTGATATGGGCTCGCCGGTCAAATGAGACGTCGTAATTACTCTGTCTTTAACCTCCGGGTCATGGGCGAAGTCAAAGGTAGCAGCCACAGCATTCGCCGCCGCTCTAACTGAAGGGTGCTCCAAGGCGTTGTTTATCTTGCCACCATCGATATATAGCGAGAAATTCATCTGTCTAATGCTTTCAAGATACTCGTTACCAGTCTTCATCTTCTGCCTCCTTTAGAATGGTTTTCGTATTATAACATTAACCCGACAGCTCTGGACAAACGATAGTGTGAAGGAAAGTTTAGCGACAGTCCTTTTTCAATGTAGTTGCGACCCTTTAGGGTCACCTTTCACACCCAGCGCTACAGAAAAATCCCCGATTTTTCTGGGCAAAGCGAGGCTAAAGCCTCGCCGCTACATTAGTAAACAACCTCAATTTGAAAGAGCGTTTAGTAACCATGCTTGTCATCCTGAGTCCTTGATCTGTCATTCTGAGCAAAGCGAAGAATCTAACCTCGGATAGGCTTTACGACAGAATAACCTAGACCCTTCGCTGTCGCTCAGGGTGACAACTGGGCATCCTCTAGGCAGCTTAGTAAAGAGCAGGATTTCATGATAAAATTAGCCAAAAACTCTGGAGGTAACAAATATGACCATAAAGAAAGTATGCGTTGTCGGTTCGGGAACAATGGGAAATGGGATAACCCAGGTGGTGGCACAAGCAGGCTACGAAACAACAATGGTCGACGTAAAGCAGGAATTCGTCGACAAAGGAATGAACGCCGTAAAAGCCAGCCTCGGTAAATTTGTGGAGAGGGGCAAAATCGGCCAAGGCGATATGGATAAGGCCTTGGCAAATATCCGCACCTCAACAGACTTAAAACAGGCAGCTAAGGACGCAGACTACGTCATCGAGGCGGTATTCGAAAGAGCCGATATCAAGCTGCCGGTGTTCCAGCAGCTAGAAGAGATATGCCCGAAGAACACTATCTTGGCATCCAACACCTCAGGTATACCTATCGGCCTGCTGGCATCGGCGACTAAACGTCCAGACAAGGTTATTGGCATGCACTTCTTCAGCCCGGTGCCAATGATGAGAGGATTAGAAGTGGTCAAGTCTCTGCTTACCTCAGAGGAGACCGTAAAAGTTAGCCTCGATTTCGGCAAGTCTATAGGCAAGGAAACAGTAGTGGTCAAAGATTCGCCTGGTTTCATAACCAATAGAATAATACCGCTGGTGATGAACGAGGGAGCCAAATTACTAGAAGAGAATCTAGCTTCCATGGAGGATATAGACAAAATTGTCAGGTTGTCTTTCAATTGGCCTATGGGGCCATTCGAGCTATGCGACCTTGTTGGTATAGACGTTGGCGTAGACCTGCTCGAGGGAATCTACCAGCAGACCGGGTGGGAAAGATACAAGCCGGCGCCATTACTGAAGAGAATGGTAGAAATCGGGTACCTGGGCAGAAAAGTCGGCAAAGGTTTCTACCCCTTGTTCGGTACGAAATAATCCTGTCCCTGGTAACATGTAGTTGCGAAGCTTTAGCCTCGCCCAACGCCACCCAGGGCGACCTTAAAAGGTCGCCACTACATGTTTAAGAGCAATGTCCTTTTTAACTTGAAACTAGGCTGTCCAGGCCCAGCTCTTTAAGCTTCTTGGCGGTAGGTAGGCTAGTCTTTTTATCCCAGCCCCTCTCATCATAGTAGTCATCTAACAGCCTGTCTACATCTTCTCTGGCTAAGGGAACAGCGAAAAAATAGTCCTTCAGATTGTACTCCTTGTCCTCACCTTTAAGAGGTTGGAACCATATCTCAGGTGGCTCATCGTCTTTGCGGTCAAAACCAGCCTTATAGTTAAGCATCTTCCATAGATTCCACACACGCTCACTGGCTGCCTTGAGGTCAGTCGGTGTTACTTCAATTCCAGTAACCGCTGAATATAACTCAGCCAGGATTTCCATACTGTAGAATCTAGAAATATAAAGCCGATGGCATTGCCCAAACATATCAAACAGGTTGAAGAAATCCTCCCCGTGCTTGGCTAGACGCCCGACATTAAATGAGTTATCAGTAAATATTTGTCCAATCGCTTCGTCAGGTACCCCACATCTTTCAGCCTGCTTTACAAGTTCCTTTATTGGCCAGCCATGGCTATATGAGGGAGCTCCCATAGCTGCAGCCACCCCCAACGGGCGGCCAGGATACACCAGCATCTCAAATTGCATTGGCCCAAAACCAGAGACCCTCGGGTCGAAGATAACGAATTGCCCCTTTATTACATTCTGGATATACTTATCCGCTCCCTTTCCAATCCGGCGAGCAGCACCAACGATGCCGTCAGCTAAAATGTCACCAAAACCCTCCCTGAAAGCGGTCATTTTTGTTAACTTCAGAAGAGTATCAAATTCCCGGTCCAATTCCACACCACCAGTGTCCTCTTGGGTAATGATTCCTTCCTCATATAGGGTTGCCACAAAGTCAATAAGTCCCTCAAAACTATAGACCCTATCAATGCCAAAGCGGTTTACCACATCAAAAAAGCGGAGGGCATCGGCATATCTATCCAAGGGAGAGCTTTCAGCACGATGTCCGAACGCAGGTGAAGCCGTCATTATCGCCCCAACGGCAAATACCGCAGTATCATACGTTAATATACCACGCTCAGGTAAATTCAGGCGGTCTTTATCAGACATGGGACAGGTTATACAAGCGATTTTCTTACGGCTGCGCTTATGAATCTCATAAATTTGCCCCTGTATCTCCTTTACATTCGGCGGGTAGGGCAAAAACACAGACGAATTCCTGGCCAGTGCCCCTTCCGGCACCCAGCCAGAGGTCATGGTCATAGCACCGCCCTTCATCATTTCATCACGCAGGTGATAATCCTTTACTCGAGTCAATATTTCATCAACAAGCTTCTGCAGCCGTTTGGGGTCAGCTACCGTGATCCCTTTTGTGCCACGAACAGCAACTATGGCTTTCAGCTTCTTCGAACCCATCACAGCACAGAGACCGCCCGAACCCAAGGTACCTCCTTTGTCGATTTGAGTCACCGAGATATTAACCAGGTTTTCTCCCGCCTGACCAATTGGGATTACACTACATTGTTCATATCTTTGCCTTAGCTCGTCTGTCGTTTCAAAAACGTCCTTACCCCAGAGGTCGCTGGCGTCACATAGCTCCACATCCTCATCGTGGATTTTGAGGTAAATCGGCTTATCTGACCGCCCGGTAATGACAAGATGGTCATAGCCCGAGGACTTCAGGAAGTGACTGAAATAACCACCGCCGTTGCTGTGGGGGAAAGCATTATTAAGAGGTGACTTATATATGACCATTACTTGCGAAGAACCGGGGATCATAGTCCCGCTGAAAGGACCTGTGCCTATTATGATGGCATTCTGAGGGGAAAGCGGCTCCGCATCTGGAGGTATAAGGTCATAAGCCAGCTTGTTGTTAATACCAGCGCCGCCGATGTAGGTCCTGGCCGTTTCAGCATCAAGGGGCTCTTTCCTTATGCTGCCGCTGGTCAGGTCAACATAGAGGATATTACCGGCATAACCCGGGAGTCCCATCTTACACTTCCTTCCTTGCTCTCTGGCGAGTTAAAGCCTCGTACGGGCAATATTTGACGCAGATGCCACAAGCATCGCAGTCGTTGGTGAAAGTTATTTCAAACTCGTTGGGGTGATTGACCAACTTTCTAACCTGAATCCGGGCGGCAGCTAAATTAAATGTGCTATCAAGCCTGAAGGAACAACTTAACATACAGGTCATGCACCCGGCACATTTTGAGGCGTCGGCATTGATTAAAAGGGCACTTTTCTTGACATCTTTACTGTTAGGAAAAGTTGAAAAGTGAACTGCTGTAAAATTCAAAAGTGAACTCCTGGGAACTCCTTTAACGGGTAGGTAACCGACTGCACCATCCGGTTATCGTGCCATATTCGGACCTCCAATGCACCTCTTGTCACATCAGGAATAAGATGAACCTCAACCTCCTCTCTCAGCGGCACGTTTGGCACGACTATCTCATGGTTGGATAGAGATATCTTCCGGTATCCATTGACCATTCGTTTCTCTCGTAAGCAGAAGACGTCCTTGGTAGAAGCATACGGCTTGGGCAAGGCAAAAGGCCTAAACAGGCTGTTTCCCTCTTTTCTGGCCCTCGCAAAGCGAATACTGGGGACTTCTCCAGTAGTGGAGTGAACCTGATGGTTATTGTAGCGATCCATCTCTGCTTTTAAGACAGCTCGAACATCGTCAATAGCGGTTATCTTCTCGATGGCACAGGTCCTGACAATCCGGTCTTGTAGCCACCGATAGGGCCTTTCCACTTTCCCTTTCGCCGCCGGCGACAGGGCGTAGACAACATCCACTCCCAACACTCTCATGACCTGCCTCCACTGTGGGTCAGCTTCATCGGTTTGGAGGACATGCTTTCTCCAGATGCTATCCCTACCCTGCACAAAGCGGAATACCCGCAGAGAATCAACATAGTAGCGCAAGGGAATGCCGTAGGTAAGCATTACACTCTCGGCAGCCTTGATGTGTGCCCAGGTGCTTTCCTGCTCAACGAAGTCAGCGTACAGGATCTTGCGGCTAAAATCATCCAGGGATGTAATCAAAGCCCACTTCTCATTCGCATAAGGTGACCACCTATGATGGGAAGCATCATGCTGGATTAGAGCGCCAATGGCAGTGGTAAGCACCTCGCGGTCATGGGCCTTCTTTCTCGGATGGGGTTGGTAGCACCCCAAGCCTTTCGCCCGGGCAATGATAGTAGGTGACGATACTATAACCCCATGTTTGGCTAGGCGGTCTTTAATGGCTGCGTAGTTATAGTTGGAGATAGGCAAACTCGTGTCCTCGACCAATCCCTTTTCTAACATCAATTCCGCCTCAATCTGTTTTTCAGCAGAAGCAGGAAGCCTGGTCGGGGTGGTTCTCTGATAAGCAAGAGAAAATTCTTCCATACCCCAGCGATATTGTCGTAGTAGAGCAAAGAATCTCGTTTTACCAATCCCCAAGGTCTCCTCAATCGCTAGCCTGTCCAATGTCCCCTGGCAGTACCCCTTTAACAACACCCTCACCTGCTCGGCGGTGAACCGTTTGTGAACCTGGCCCATTGATTCCTCCCTTTTTAGGAGGACTGTATCAGAGTTCACTTTTCAACTTTTATCGGTTCACTTTTCAGGCTTTAACAGTTCACTTTTCAATTTTTTTTAACATTCTTGACATCTTTACTTGACATCTATAGAACTTCGAGCCGCCCCTAGCGTATTTCAAATCGGAGCTATTGTCAAGGACTTTCCACCCATGAGAGTGTTTATGAACTCTCCGTCTTGAATGTAGTGCGACCCTTTAGGGTCGCTTTTTTCCAATG
>VGNY01000038.1 GCA_016865895.1 Chloroflexota bacterium
AACATACATTTCCTTCCAGTGGTAAAGCAGACTGGCACAGATATTGTATTTACGGCAGATCTGGGCGGCACTGCTTTCACCGCTTAACAGTTCTTCTACTACCTGGCGTTTAAATTCTAAGCCGAATATTCTCTTGTTCCTCATAGCAGAGTCCTTTCTCCTTTCAATTGTACTCTGACCCTGCCAGACCTTTCTAATATTCCAAACCTAAAGTGTCCAGCCTCAGGGGTTCACTCCAGTTCCCGACATGGAGGAAAATTTTATAGAACTTGTGGATCAGTTAAATTTAGGTGGACAATTCGATTTTGACACTGATTTCTTAATTAAGGCTTCATTCGTGGTCTTTGACATGGGGGCCAAATACGATGTGAAGAAACTTCGGGACAACCGATATATCGCGAGGCTCAAAATCGAGTTTGAAAAATTCAAAGCATCTCTGACTTCAACAATTGAGTTTCTGAAAAATGATGCTAAGATTCTTAGTCAAAGGTTTGTGAAATCAAATTTGTCTCTTATTCCGATCGTTGATTTCGGTTACCGCCAGCCTCATCAACAGTTCCCAGATGGACAAACAACAGCTTTGCGACAGTATCTATACATGTCCTTCTTCACCAAGTTTTACTCGTACGGTGCCGACGGCAAACTGGACGTCATACATGGCCTGTTGAACCAAAATCAGACGCCAGGCATTTTCCCACTCAAAAAGGTGGGTGATTACATTTCTGAGAGAACATATGTAAGTTATGCGTTTACCAAATCCATGCTAACCGATTTAGACCTGGTTCTAAATGTGATAGCAGACGGCATATCGGTCATTCCTCAACAAAGAGGTTGGAGCCTAGAAAGGGACCATATATTCCCCAGAAATTTGTTACATGGTAGGGGTATTTTCCAATATGTAGACTATGTGGGTAATCTGCGGCTTGTCAACAAGACGAGAAATATTCTTAAGAGCGACAACCTTCCTGACTCAGATTTAGAATTTTTTGGCTCATATGACACAGAGCTAAAGTCTCTTTTTCTGAAAGCCCGTAACGATTTGACGCTCGCCAACTTCCAGAGTTTCGTTGAGAGACGGGAAGAACTGATATTTGATAAGGTAAAGCGCTTTCTAGGTTTCTAGCAGTTCCGTGGTTCCGGAACTTGGTATCTCTGGGCTTTGCAAAGGGCAGAACAAGCCAGAAATCTACAAAAGCTCAGATTTTCCCAGGAGAGAGGCAAATCAGAAACATGCGTCAAGTTACTTTTTTCAAAGTTCGGTTGGGCGCAAGTCAAGAAGCAGATGAAAGAGCACTGAATGCGTTCATAGCAGAGGTGAAAATCAGAAAAATCGTTCCAGTCCTGGTTCAGGATGCTCTTCCAAATTTCTGGAGTGTATACGTTGAATACGAAAGGAGCAAACAAGAACTCGAATCCAAGAAGGAAGGCAAGGTTATCTCCAAGTCCTACAGCTTGGAAAGCATTCGTCGGCAATACCCGAGAGCATATGAAAACTGGACAGATGACGAAGATATACACTTGAAAATCGAGTATGGCAAGGGAATGAGTATTCAACTGCTATCAGAGAGGTTTCAAAGGCAGCCAAGCGCTATCCGCTCCCGTTTACAAAAATTGGAGCTTTGGCATAGTAACTTGGGACGTAAAGGTGCCAAGTAGGTGCTTGCTGTTTGCCTACCGCTAGGCTGATGATAAGAGACGTGGTAAGAAAAGTCCGGATTTTCCCTGGACTTGGGAGTGAAGATAAAATAAAGTTTCCTAAACGTAGGGACTCAGTGGTATAATAGCGTGTGGGGTGAAGGTTATGGAGAGAAAGGCAACGGTAGAAAGCTTTGAAGTAGTGCTTGAACCAGAAGAAGAGGGAGGTTACCATGTTTATACTCCCTCCCTTAAGGGATGCCATTCCTACGGCTCCACTAAAGAAGAAGCGTTAAGAAATATCGCCAAGGCTATCGCATTGTGGCTGGAAAGTGCTAGAGAACTGGGCATTCCCATACCTGAAAGGGATACAGTTACAATAAGGGTCGAATGAGTAAGCGCCTGCCAGTCCTCAAGCCAAGAGAGGTTATTAGTGCTCTTGAGAAGGCAGGCTGGTATGTTTACCGCCAGAAAGGTAGTCACCTAATAATGCACAAGGCCGGCTCTCCCAATATCATTGTTATTCCTCTCCACACTCACGATTTGCCGAAAGGAACTCTCCGAGGTATCCTGAGCGATGCCGAATTGAGTGCAGAACAGTTTATTGAATTACTAAAACAGTAGCACCCCCCTTTGTTCAAAGCCCTAGCCCGGGCTCTCGATGCCTCAACTCGTCTTGACCAACGCCTCGCTGGCAGAATACCCAGTACCAAGGATACCATCGAGAGTTAAGCCTTAGAAAAAGTGACCCGAGAGATTGTATTCTAAAAGATTAAATACTTGTCACCCTGAGCGATAGCGAAGAGTCTTCAGAGATTCTTCGGTCGCCTTGCTCCTTCAGAATGACATAAACGAAGTGCTCCCTCAGAAAGACAGATAAAATCACTTGAACGGTCTCAAATTCGTGCGAACAGTAAACTAGCGCTAATTTGCTTTTTCAAATAATCGATAGCCCAGTCCACAAGTTCCTCATCTTTGAGCTCAAGCACAAAGTCCGGTGTCAGCCCAACACTATCTATGGGTCTACCAAGCGGGGTAAACCAGCGATAAGTAGTTATATGCAAAGCCGAGCCATCACTAAGCTCACGGACAGTTTGAACACTGCCTTTACCGAAAGTCTGGCTACCAGCCAATTTAGCTCGTCCATAGTCTTGGAGAGCGCCGGCCACTATCTCACTGCCGCTGGCACTGCCCTCATTTACTAAGACGATAAGCGGTAAATTGGTAGCTATGCCACCTCGCTTCACCGGTACCTGACTTTCCCTCCCTTCATCATCCACAACTTTGGCCACGAGCCCCATAGCCAGGAACTCACTTGCCACATCCATTGCCGCATTCAGTAAGCCACCAGGATTATTACGTAGGTCCAGAACAATGCCCCTGGCACCTTGTTTAATCGCACCTTTTAGAGCAGCATCTAGGTCACCGCCGGTAGACTTTAAAAACTGAGTAATCCTGACATAGGCGATGTCGTCACGCATCTCCAAAACAACGCTCTCCAGTTTTATCTCATCCCGGACTATCTCAATCTCCACAGGCTCGGTCTCTCCCGGATGAAGTACGACAAGGTTGACAGGAGTACCTTTTGGCCCACGGATTTTCGTAGTTGCTTCAATCAAAGTCATCTTCGCAGTAGACTCACCATCTATTTTCAAAATCTTATCTCCAGCCTTAACACCTGCTTTCTCCGCAGGAGACCCGACAATCGGCGAAACAATCGTTAGTTGTTTATCTTTCATGCTAATAACGGCGCCAATGCCCTCAAACTTGCCTTCGAAATTGGTCAACTCCAACTCGTGGGATTTAGGGTCAACGTAAGAGCTGTAAGGGTCATCTAGCGCCTCAATCATGCCTTTAACTGCGCCCTGACTCAACTTCTTGGGGTCTAACTTGCTTTTGTCTACGTAATCCTCAGACAGTCGTTTGTAAGCCTCAGCTAGGATACTAAACTCAGGAGGTAGTTCAGTATTCACATTAGAAGAAAGTGATACCTGCTTCTTGGGAGACAAGTCAGGCAATAACTTCTCGTTAACAAAATCGCAACCGACACCAAAAACCGGAAATACAAGTAAAAGCACAGCCAATGCTACAAGGATTGTATCTCTTTTAATAGACATAGCTTACCACCACCTATCTGGTAAAAATAATATAGCAGATATTGTAGCAGTTTGCAGAGGAAATAAGAAATTAAACTGGTTTGCCCTGAACAGTAACTTGTTTCACTAGCTCAAGTGTCTTATCCAGACTGTCGAGCGCCAGAGATAATCCTAGCTGTTTTAGCTCGGCGCGGCCCAGCCCTCGAAATAGACGCTGTCCGGCTACCCTGGCCATCTCATCATAAAGAGCTGGCCACTCTATACCCCGCCGCTCGACACAGAACAAAATAAAATCACGCAGTTGAGGGTCCAAAGAATTCATGGCTTCCTAAAAGAAGAACGTTAAAAGCCATAAAAAGTTTAACTAGCTCCGGCAGGATTAAGCAAACCCGCTCACAGTCGCTGAACTCCCCGTCTCACTCTTATTTTTGCCTTAGTTAACAGCAGGTTAAGGCATTGACCTCTGTTGCTCACTTTGGCAAAGCTAAAGATTTTCAGAATTTCTGCCGCGATGCAAAAGCCTCTACGCGACAAGAAGCAAGCAGAATCCTAAAAGATGGAATTATGCTTTCGGGCAGTTTGACACGAGTGATATAATTATGATGCTAACAGGTTGGGGGCAGATGATGGCTACATTAAGGTGGTTACTCGTTTTACCCGCAGCAATTGGCAGTTACATAGCGGGCTTAATCGCAGTCAGTCTCTTTCTCTTACTATCCTGCACTTGCATTCCCCAAGAAGCATCAGCGGTTACGATAAACGATATATCATGGAGAACTGTATTATTAGGTTTCCTAGCAGAGGAATCGCCTTGGGTTCTTAAAATATTAGCCAGCGGAGTAGCTTCCTATTGCTTTGTCTGGGGTGGCAGTTCGGTGGCTCCTTACCGCAAAACATCAACGGCCATCGCTTCAACAATTTTATTGCTTATCTTTATCGTTCCACTAGATTTATTCGCAGTACATAGTTATTCAATTGGTATCAGATTATTAGACATTAGCGCAACGATAACAGCGTGTGTACTAGCCTGTATAGTGACAATTCAAAAAGATAGAAGGCTAAAACAAAAAGTCGGAATACCATACTGGCCACAATGTCCGAACTGTCATTCTTTGACTTTACCTGATGACAAATTTTGCGGTAACTGCGGAGCACCTCTATGAGATGGATTGTTCTTATACTGTCTTGTCTCTCTTTGGCCGGTTGCGCTGGAGTTGAAGTCGCTAATCATGAGGAACCTACTTATAGATATCAGAGCACCATCGCGCCTATATTGGAAGAGTGGAAGTTAGTTGTCCGTGACTGGGAAAAAGCAGCAAGTATAGAGAAAAGTGACCCAAATAGAGCGAGTGACGCTAAGTCAGCTCAAACTAGGATGCAGAACATAATAGCTTCTTGGGACAACGTAAGTCCTCCAGATAAGCTAAGCGAATATCACCTTTGGATGCGCCAGGCGATGGATTATGAGAAGGAGGCATTCAAAGTCATGGCAGAATATTATAGTCTCGGATATGAGCCAGACCCCAATGAGTTAAAACGCCTACGCAATCTAGCAACTGAATTGTGGGTAATGAAAGACAAAGCCTTGCTGAAAGCCGATGATGCCCTCCACAAATAGTTTAGAGAAGGTAATCGAAATTGACCGCACTAGATTTCCAAAAGTCTTCTAGGGGAAGTAACATAAAGTAACCTAGAACACAACATACAGGGTAAACAGCAGAACTTGATAGGAGAGGCTAAGTAAACCTGTAAGCCGAGTTCTGTACCCTGACAAGGCCAGGGCGGTGACCATCCATCTAGCCTTGATGTTACCATCAAGGTCAAGCGACCAACCCGGGGTCAGGGCCGGGCGTCCCTTTCGCCCCCTATTTGGTCTTGCTCCGGGTGGGGTTTACCCAGCCAGCCAGTCACCTGACTGCTGGTGAGCTCTTACCTCACCATTTCACCCTTATCCTTCCAGGGAAGGACGGTATGTTTCTGTGGCACTTTCCGTAGGGTCACCCCTCCTGGGCGTTACCCAGCACCCTGCCCGGTGGAGCTCGGACTTTCCTCCCCGATTTGCAGACAAATCAGAGCGGTCACCCGGTTTACTTAGCCCACTCCCACTTTACACCCAAGACAAGAAGTCGTCAAATCTAGGTTTTCTGCTTGACGAACCTCTTCAACGCCGCTTTGGCCAAGGCATGGGCTTCAGCATTTTCCTCATGGCCAATGTGAACAATGGATAAATTGGCAAACTTCTTGGATAGTTCAACAGCCTCACGATAAAGAGGAAAAAGGAAAATGTTCCTTACCTTATAGCTGCCGGCTAACTGTCTAGCTATTAGCTCCGAATCCAGATAAAGCGTAACCTGGCCTGTCTTGAATCCAGCGGCAGCCTTCAAAGCGTCAATGACAGCCTGATACTCCGCTTGATTATTTGTACTCTCTCCGATGTATCTGGAAATCCTGACCAACTCCTTTTGCTGCTCGTCCTTGATAACGGCACCTATAGCCGCTGGTCCAGGATTACCCCAGGAAGCTCCGTCAACATAGATTTTTAGATGCATCTTATTTCCGAGTAATTCCTCTCTGTCATTGCAAGCCCTTCGCTCAGTGTCATTCTGAGCCCTTCGCCTCCTATCATTCTGAGCGTAGCGAAGAATCTGACAAGGCCCAGGACAAGCTCAGCGAAGAATCTCACATCGCTCAAGATAAACTCCGCCTGGCAATCTCATGGTTTGCTTCGTCCCGATTACATCGGGACTCGCAATGACAAATAAGCCCTCGCATCGCCCACCATTGGCAGGGCTCTAGCCTAAATAGAGAATCCTACCGCAGCTACTGCACTGTGCTAATGCACCGGCTCTGGCTCGCTGCAACTCATTCATCGACAAAGTGAGATGGCACCCGTGGCATCTCCCCTGTTCCACCCTAACCACCGCCTGCCCCTTCCTAGACCTTACCCCCTCATAAAGCTCAAACGCTTGCGGTGTAACTTCAGAGGTCAATACTTGCCGCTTCTGGCTCAGTTCTAAGAGCCGACTTTCAACCTCAGCCTGCCTTTGAACCAGAACCTCCTGCTCTTGCTGCCACTCCCATTCTAGCTTTTTAAGTCTCTCTGCATCTGACTTTATCTTATCCTGCGTCGCTTCTATCTCAGTCATCAAGTCCAGCAGGTTGTCTTCCTTCTGTCTCAGATTGGTTTTGAAAATCTCCAACTCTTTCTCGAAGCTAACCAGTTCCTTAGGATTCTTTATTTTGCCACCGTAAAGCTTATCGTTTAGCTGTGCAATATTGCTCCGCATGTCCTCAACCTCCCACTCCACATCCCGTTGCTGTTTCTCCATCTCAGCTAAATGCTTCTCCTCATCAAGAAGCCCGGCCCTAGCCTTAAGCAATGCTTTGCTCTCCCCTAGTTGGTGGCTGATGTCAGTTAGAGCCTCTTGTGTCTTCTGAATTTCCAGATCAATCTGTTGTAAATCATAGAGTCTCTTGGCTAAGCTCATAACCGGGCTCATTCTACGGGAGAAGCACGAGGTCTGTCAAAGAGTAGAGGCTTGAGATTGCTGGACGACCCCTATCATCATTGCGAGTCCTTTGCTCAGTATCATTCTGCCCTCGATTTATCGGGAATAATCTCCACTCAGGATAAACTCCGCGTGACAATCTGTGGGATTTCTTCGTCCCGATTGCATCGGGACTCACAATGACAAAAAGTAGCAAAGGCTTGCTACCGAGTATAGTCGAGGATGACCACTTGGCTGCTGGTCGTTGTTGATTGCAGAGTTGACCGGCTGACAGAAAGCTTGGGCTGAGAGTTCCTTTCTTTTATACCTAATTCCTTCAAAAATTTGTCCGCAGACTCGAGTTCCCTAGCCAATGCTGCCGTCTTATAGTGCATAGGAATGACAACCTTAGGCGTCAGACGTCTTACTATCTCTGCAGCCGTTGAGCCACCTATAGTAGATACACCACCCACTGGCACGAACAATACCTCAATGTCACCTATATCCTCTATCAGCTCAGACGTCGGCAAATGACCGATGTCACCCAAATGACACAATGTCATCCCATCCATTTCAAGGAGATAGACGGTGTTCTTGCCCAGCTTATTGCCCCGGTCAGCATCGTGCCAGGTGGCGATGCCGGTGATAAAAGTACCCCCCAGCTGATACTCGCCAGGACCTTTAATTAGCTTGAATTCATTAGTAATAGTCCCAGTATAGCAATGGCCGGGGTGGAAATGGCTCAAGGTCACTATGTCCGCCTGAAGCTTACCCAAAGAATAACCCAAGCTCGGATGGCATGGGTCAGTGAGGACAACAGCTTCCTTACCCTTGATACGAAAACAAGAATGACCTAGCCAGGTGATATCCAAATCAGCGACCTCATCGAGAACAGTCTAAAGAGGCAAAGCATTAGCTCTTAAATCTTCGCAGAAGCAGCCATCCTGAAGGCAAAACTAAAGCTGCCGCAGCTATCTTTATCAAATCACCAATTATAAAAGGATAAAGCCCGGTCTGGAGCACGGTGCCCTGAGGAACAAAATGGGCTAACCAAGACAAACCGAATATATAAAGAACGGCATCACCGGCTAACATGGCTAGAGCCGCTGTCCACACCCGTCTATCCCAACCTCTTTCAGCCAGCCAGCCGACAACAAAGGCAACCGCCACAAAGCCTACCAAATAACCGGCCGTAGGCCCCACCAGGCGGGCAATGCCCGGAGGTCCACCAAAGGCAAACCAATATGGAATTCCAGTCGCTCCGATAGCTAAATAGCTGAGCTGACTCAATGCTCCTCGCCGACTCCCCAATAGAGCACCTGCCAGAAGAACGGCGAAGGTCTGTCCCGTAACAGGTACTGGGCCAATCCAAAAGCTTATCTGAGCAAAAGCAGCGGTCAAACAAGCAAAGCCGACCACCAAAACCGCATCCCAGAGAAGACCGGTTCTAGCCAAAGCAACATCCATAAAGGTAAGCCGAGCAGTTGACGTTTTCATCTAATCTTTGCCTCCTTATTAGCAATGACCAGATTCAAAGTATAGCAGAGGAACACAAAAAGTTCAACGACCGTTACCACCTCTGGAAGGCTCGATTTGCATTTTCGTAATAGTTGTGCTATACTAACACCGGAATTTAAGAGTTCATCAAAAAAGTGGGGCAAAGTTCCCACTTTTTTGTTAACAAGGAAATAGGAAACGGGGGTAATGGTATCGAATGAAAACCGAATTTATGGTTGCCCTTACCCAACTTTCGGCTGAGAAGCACCTGCCCAAGGAAGTAGTGCTGGCTGCCATAGAGTCCGCACTTGTCTCCGCTTATAGAAAAGATGCCTTTTCCGCTGGGCATGAAATCTCAGCCAAAATTAATCCCCACACCGGCGAAGTCAAGGTCTACGTTAAGAAGACAGTGGTTGACAAACCAACTGACCTAATTCGTGAGATATCCCTCGCAGAAGCTCAAAAGATCGATAGAAATGCCCAAATTAGTGATATTATGAGCATAGAATCCACCCCCCAAAATGCCGGGCGTATCGCTGCTCAGACAGCAAGGCAGGTTATCCTACAGCGGCTGCATGAGGCGGAGCACCATGCAATTTTCGAAGAATTCACTGGCAAAGAGGGTGACATTATCACTGGAATGATACAACGCATTACCCCAGAGCAGATTTATGTTGATTTAGGCAAAGCCGAGGCAATACTTCCAAGCAGCGAACAGGTACACAATCAACGCTATCGCATCGGACAGAGGCTAAAATTGTATGTCTTAGAGGTAGCCAAGACCAGCAAGGGGCCTCAGATATTAGTATCGCGCTCACATCGAAACTTGCTACGCAGACTCTTCGAGCTAGAAATCCCTGAAATATACAGCGGCATCATAGATATAAAATCAATAGCTCGTGAGGCAGGCTATCGAAGTAAGATAGCTGTGGCAGCACGGCAGGAAGGAATTGACCCTGTGGGTTGCTGCGTCGGGCTACGTGGTATCAGAATACAAAATATTGTAAACGAGCTGAATGGCGAAAAGATAGACGTAGTCGAATGGGCTGATGACCCGGCAGTATTTATTGCCAATGCTCTTAGCCCAGCACAAGTATCAAGTGTTGAACTTGACCCGACAGACAACACTGCTATAGTGGCTGTTCCTGATAAACAGCTATCATTAGCTATCGGCAAAGAGGGACAGAATGCTAGACTGGCAGCCAAGCTAACTGGCTGGCGAATCGACATCAAGAGCGTCTCAGTCCTCGAAGCAGAAAAGGCTAGTTTGAGCAGAGAAGCAGCCGAAGTCAAGAAGGCAATCGATGAGGTTGGAGAGCTCGTCCCTGAATTCGCTGCTGCAGAGGAGCCCACCAGAACGTTGCCAGTTAGCGAAGCGGAGCTAGGTGCTGAATCAGAGTCAGTTGGTGATGAAGAAATGACAAAAGTAGCTGCAGCTTCAACTGACTACGAGCTTGTATTAGCTTCAGGGATTACTTCACCAACCAAATCCGCAGAGGTTGCCCAAATTCGGTTCGCCGAGGATATCCTACCAGCAAGAACAGATAAGGCTAAGAAGAAAAAGGCCAGCAAGAAAGAGACGGAGCTACTAAAAGGTAAAAGCAAAGCGAAAAAAGCACGTCCGAAACGGGTAGAATACCCAGAAGAAGAGGAACTTGAAGAGTAATTCTAAAACGCGAGTTCTTCGACAAAGGCACATGCCTGAGCGCAGCTGCATAGCTTGCCGAGAAAAAAGGCCGAAAGTGGAGCTTATCAGGCTGGTTTGTAATGCCAGCGTTGTCGAAATAGACCCTAAGGGAAAGAAGGCAGGCCGAGGAGTTTATTTGTGCCCCACACGTGAATGCTGGGAGACAGGTCTAAAAAGCAACCGCCTGGAGTATGCTTTACGGACCAAGCTTACTTTAGAAAACCGACAATCGCTGCTAGAATATGGCAGGAGACTACCCGAAAAGGGAGAGTGTCGAGTTGAGTGACAAGAAGCAAGAATCGAATGTCAACCAGGGTGAAGACATCCATGAGACTATAGCTGGATTGCAGACATCGCGGCAGGTTAGCCTTCCCCAGGCTCTAAGCGTGAAACAATTAGCAGAGCTTCTGCAGGTAAGTGCCATCGAGATTATTAAACAGCTTATGAGAAACGGCGTAATGGCTAACATTAACCAGGCCGTTGATTTTGAAACCGCAGCAGTAGTAGCTGCCCATTTTGGTTATGAGGCTAAGAAGCTGCCAACATCGCCTCTAACAAAACGGGCTGCAATGACAGGAACTGGCAAGCTCTCTCCCCGCCCACCAGTGATTACTATTATGGGACATGTTGACCATGGCAAAACAAGCTTGCTCGATGCTATCCGCCAAAGTAACGTGATAGCCACCGAGGCAGGAGCCATTACACAGCACATAGGAGCTTACCAGGTTGAGGTAGACTCACGAAAAATTACCTTTCTGGACACACCCGGTCACGAGGCTTTCACAGCCATGAGAGCTAGAGGAGCCCAAGCTACCGACATAGCCATCCTTGTGGTAGCTGCCGATGACGGAGTCATGCCCCAAACTGTAGAAGCCATAAATCATGCCCGAGCTGCTGATGTACCCATAGTTGTCGCCATTAACAAGGTTGACAAGCCTAACGCTAATCTTGACAAAGTTAAACAGCAACTGACTGATTTGGGCTTGGTCATCGAGGAATGGGGAGGCGATACCGTATGCGTACCAATATCAGCCAAGAAGAAACAGGGCATAGACGAGCTTCTGGAAAACCTTCTCCTGGTCGCTGACATATTGGAGCTTAAGACAGAACTGGATTGTCCAGCAGAAGGAATAGTGATTGAAGCCAAACTAGACAAAACTAAGGGGCCGTTGGCTACCCTTCTAGTTCAAAAAGGCACCCTCAAGCCAGGTGATACCCTAGTAATTGGCAATACCTCGGGCAAAGTCAAGGCTATGTTCAATGAGCTGGGCAAGCATCTTAAGAAAGCTGAACCGGCTACTCCCGTGGAAGTTCTAGGCTTAAACGCGGTTCCACAAGCGGGGGATATATTTAAAGTAGTTAGTAATGAGCGTGAAGCCAGGGTGCTCTTAGAAAAAAGTAAGGATATACAACAAAGACTTCTAACTCGTGCTAAGACTTTGGGGCTGAGTGACCTTTCAACTCAAATCAGCGCCGGCCAGATAAAGGAACTCAGCATAATTCTTAAAACAGATGTGCAAGGCAGCATCGAACCAATCAGAGACTCATTAGAACAACTTGGAGACGAGAAGGCTAAAGTCAGAGTTATTCACTCAGGCAGCGGCAGCATTACAGAAAGCGACGTGTTACTGGCTTTAGCCTCTAAAGGAATAATCATCGGATTTAATAGCCGACCCGAGCCAGGGGCACAGCGATTAGCTGAGGTGGAAGGAATAAGCATTCGGCATTACAATGTGATCTATGAGCTGATAAAGGATGTGGACAAGGCACTGAAAGGCCTGCTAGAGCCAACCTATACTGAGGTCATCGAAGGGCAAGCTGAAATTCTGGCTGTATTCGAGGCAGGGAAAAAAGGGAAAGTAGCCGGGATTTCCGTTAAAGAGGGTAAGGTTAGGCGAGATTCTTTGGCCCGGGTATTACGGCGAGCTGAACTTATCCATGAATCCCGTGTCGGCAGCTTAAGACGCTTTAAGGAAGACGTCAAAGAGGTAGCTGCTGGTTTTGAGTGTGGCATTAGAATAGAAAACTTTTCAGATTTTCAAGTTGGTGACATTATTCAATTTTACCGGCAAGAGACAGTAACATAAATCCGATTTCGCTTCCAACTCACAATTTCCTCTCAACATCCAAAATAGTAGCTTTTCGACTCAAAGGAGTAAATTATGACACGGCGTACCGAGCGTATAAGCAGCCTAATCCAACAAGAAATCAGCGATTTACTTCGGGAGCAAATTAATGACCCCAGACTTGCAAGCCTTATTTCAGTAACCAGAGTCTCAACTTCCCCTGACTTGAGACATGCTAAGGTGTTTGTCAGCACTTTGGGGGATGAGGCAAATAAAAGCGAGATATTACAAGGTTTCGCCGCTGCCTCCGGGTTTCTTCGCAGACAATTAGCCAACCGTTTACGAATAAAACACATGCCTGAACTTAGTTTCCATCTGGATGATTCAATCGAGCGTGGAGCTGAAGTCCTCAGGTTAATCGAACAGGTCACTTCAAAGAATACCGAACATGAAGACGAACATTAACGGGTTCCTCAACGTCAATAAACCTGAAGGCAAGACCTCTTTTAATGTAGTAGCCTGGCTCAGACGCCTCACAGAAGAAAAACATGTTGGACATGCCGGGACTTTAGACCCGATAGCTACAGGCGTGCTGCCGATTTGTTTTGGTCAGGCAACACGGGTTGTCCAGTTTCTAACAGACAGCAGCAAGGCCTATCTCACTCAAATTGAACTGGGCACAGCCACAGATACTTTTGACAGAGAAGGGAAGATAATCTGGCGTGGAGATATGACCGGTATTACTTCAACCCTAATAGAGGGGGCACTCACCTCTTTTCAAGGCTCTATTGAGCAGGTGCCCCCAATTTACAGTGCCCTAAAACACCGGGGCAGACGATACTATGAACTGGCTCGTGACGGCACCCCCATAAAGCTAAAACCAAGGCGAGTGGAAATCATCAATTTAAATCTTGTTGACTACCAGCCACCACTGATAACAATCAATGTGGAATGCAGCAAGGGTACATATATACGCTCCTTGGCTCACGACCTAGGGCAACAATTAGGCTGTGGTGCCCACTTAAAAAACCTGACTCGTCTACGCTGCGGCCCCTTCCGCATTGAAGATGCACTATCCCTACCCCAAATTGAAGATGCACTTCGGCAAGGTAGTTGGAAAGAGCTTCTCTATCCGGTAGACAGCCCACTTTTGAACTGGGAAGCAGCCGTTGTTGATAAAAGAAATGAACTGGCCATCAGAAATGGCCTTTCACTACCCTTAAGCGAAACATGCCCACTCTCAGAAAAATACTGTCGTGCTTACAGCCTCGATGGGCATTTTATAGCCGTGTTACAATTTGTCCCCGAGAAAAAACTATGGCACCCAGAAAAGGTCTTCTCTCTTTCGCATTCTTCTTGCCTATAAGTAAGTACCTCAAAGGGCTTGACAGCCTGTATTATAATAGATATGATTCAGCTTTGATGGAAGGAGGTGAAACACATGGCGCAGGCTTATTGCTTCAAATGCCGGAAGAAGGTGGAAATCAGGAACCCCCAGAGCGTTACCTTGAAGAACAAAAGGCCAGCAACGCGCGGAAGTTGCCCATCCTGCGGAACCAAGGTATTCCGAATCGGCAAGGGTTAATTGGTTCAGTATGCCCTAGCCAGAGCGCAAAGATGCCCGGCTAACTTTCTGTATCAAAAACAGGGGGTTATAGTTTAAAATTTTGGGGCGTTCTTGCTCGCCCAAATTAGCTTCATCAAGAATAGTTTTAACAAGGGCCGGGGTGAGCAGGTCATTTTCATTGTGGGCGTCAGAATTAAGCAGGAGTTTAGCGTTTGCTTTCTGGCTAACTAGAGCAACATGACCATTAGCTGTAGAATGCCCTCTTCGGGCAGTGAGTTCGATAAAAATGTCGTTTTGGGCTGCCAGGGTGGCTTCCTCGGGTGTTATTAGACCCGGGTGGGCCAGGATATCAACATGGGGAGATTGGACAGCGGCGAGATTAGTGCCTTTCTCTACCGGCTCTACAGATGTTTCGCCATGAACTACTACCAGCCAAGCTCCCATTTCTTTGGCTTTTGCGGCTATATCAGAGATAGCCTGCGGAGGGATGTGAGTAAGCTCTATACCAGGAATGGCTAAAATGTTCCAGTAAGCTCTGGCAAGAGCACAGTCATCGCTTATTTCTTTGATAACTCTGCCAAGTGAACCAATCGCTACATGGTCGGTAATGGCAATGGCTGTATAGCCTGTGACAAAAGCACGACGTATTAGCTCAATTGGTGATAAAATACCATCACTATGAAATGTATGGGTGTGAAAGTCATAAATCACCCTTTAAAAATACCATAAAGGGCTATTTCAAACAAGAACAGATACGATAACTGAAATGGCAAAAAGGATGTTGCAACAAATTCTAGTCCCTTTAGACGGTTCTAGGGAAGCCGAAAGTGTGCTTCCCTACCTTAGGGATTTAGCACCAAGATTTAATTCTCGCGTGTATCTCTTAGGCGTAGGTATTGGGAGCAAGACACGCCGGCTAAACCGCCTCCTTGAGGATTACATTAGCAGAACAGTACTCAGTCTACGCGGCGATAATATCAAAGCTGAACCAGTAGTACTTTACGGCATTGCTGCGGATAAAATCCTCGATTTCGTCGTACAAAAAGAGGTTGATTTGATTATCATGGCTACCCACGGCCGAAGTGGCATCACCCGCTGGTGGATGGGAAGTGTAGCTGAAAAGGTGATAAGCGAAACTCCAGCAGCGGTACTGCTCGTCCACAGTAGACGACACAAGAAGACCGAGACTGCTGGCAAATTACAATTTCTTAACAGAATCCTTGCCCCTTTAGATGGCTCTGACATTGGTCAAGCAGCTTTACCTTATATTGAAACATTAGCCACAGAAGCAAGAGCTTTAGTTAGCTTACTCCAGATTGTTTCACCGTCTGGAACAGTAGAAGCCAGCCTGCTTGGTGGTCCAGACTGGAGGAGGTTCGTTAAAGCTATGCGGGACGCTGGTGAAGATTACCTGAAAGGTGTCGCTGAAAAATTCAACAAAAAGGGAATTAAAGCGGAATATGAAGTGGTCAGTGGTGACCCCGCCGACAAAATAGTAAAATATGCTGAGGATAACAAGGTTAGCTTGATAGCTATGTCAACTCATGGTCGAACCGGCCTCGCCCGGTGGGTATTAGGCAGTGTAGCTGACAAAGTGTTGCATGGGGCTACCATGCCTATATTACTAGTTAGGTCCCCCAAGATGATTGTTCCCAGACCAAAGGTCTAGAACACGGATTTATGAATTCTGCGGTATAAGATTAAGAATGGAGTAATAAGCTATGGGAAAGATAAATGTGGCTATAATAGGTGTTGGTAACTGCGCCTCTTCGCTTGTTCAGGGCGTCCACTATTACAGAAAAGTAAAAGATGGTGAATTCGTGCCCGGGCTAATGCACATTAATCTGGGTGGCTACCATATAAACAGTATCAACTTCGTAGCAGCGTTCGACATAGATAAAAACAAAGTGGGAAAGGATTTAGCGGAGGCTATCTTCACCCCACCCAATAATACGTTCAAATTCTGCGACGTCCCTAACACTGGAGTCAGAGTGGCCCGAGGAATGACCCACGATGGGCTGGGGAAATATCTGTCGCAAATCATCACCAAATCGTCGGGTTCTACGGCTAATATTGTTAGCATTCTCAAGGAAACCAAGACAGATGTAGTGGTGAATTTCCTGCCGGTAGGGAGTGAGGAGGCAACCAAGTGGTACATAGAACAGGTTCTGGCTGCTGGGTGTGGCTTTATCAACTGCATACCAGTCTTTATTGCCCGTGAGCCCTACTGGTATAACCGCTTCACCGAGACAGGATTACCAATTATTGGCGACGACATCAAATCTCAAGTCGGTGCTACTATCACACATCGAGTATTAACCAGACTTTTCCGGGACCGAGGGGTCAAGCTGGAAAGAACCTACCAACTCAACTTCGGTGGCAATACTGATTTCTATAACATGCTTGAGAGAGAGCGCCTGGAATCAAAAAAGATCTCCAAGACTAATGCTGTCACCTCTCAACTGGACTACGAAATTGAGCCCGAAAGCATCTATATCGGTCCTAGTGACTATGTGCCATGGTTGGCCGACCGTAAATTTTGCCACATTAGAATGGAAGGACGCACCTTTGGCGATGTTCCGCTGAACCTGGAACTCAAGCTAGAGGTGTGGGATAGCCCCAACTCTGCCGGGGTGGTCATTGATGCCATAAGATGTTGCAAATTAGCGCTAGATAGAGGACTTTCTGGAACCATCGTGGCTCCCAGCGCTTACTTTATGAAATCGCCACCCATACAGTACTCTGACGACGAAGCCCGAAGGCGAGTTGAGAACTTCATCGCTGGCAAAGACCAGCAAACCCCAATTTGCCTCCCCGAGCCATCCGGCGAGGCAAAAGAAAGTTAAGCAAAGTACAAAAACTGTCAAGTTTGCCTAATACAACAGTGAAAATCGGATTAGTCTCACCATATGACTATTCCTTCCCAGGTGGGGTTATCAACCACATCGCTTATCTGGCTCATCATTTCATTCAATGGGGACATAAGGTCAAAATAATAGCCCCTTGTCCCAGAAAGGGAACTCAATATTTCGAAGAGGAGGTTACCGCCATAGGCAAGCCAATGCCTGTCCCATTTGGCGGCTCTATTGCCCGAATTCCTGTATCCCCCTGGTTACCAGTTCAAGTAGGCGAAATCCTGGCTAAAGATGACCTTGATATTCTTCACCTTCACGAACCATTCGCACCCATGGTCTGCTTAAGTGCCCTGCTTAAATCCAACTGCATAAACGTCGGTACTTTCCACGCTTGCTATAGTAAGCCAAGAATCTACTGGATAGGTAAACCTATATTCAGGAGATGGTTGCCTAGGCTGCATGGTAAAATCACCGTTTCCAAACCGGCATTGGACTACGTAAGCCGCCATCTACCAGGCGAATACCGAATCATCCCAAACGGGATTGACATCGAACACTTTACACTGGACGGTCCTAATCGGAAAGAATTCACTGATAGCAAAGTAAATATCCTCTTCGTCGGTCGGCTTGAAAGGCGAAAAGGCCTGGTTCATTTGCTCAATGCTTGCGCTAAAGTCAAGCGGACTTTTCCGAATTTCCGGCTTATTGTTGTTGGGCCGGGCACTGTATTACGCTTCAAATACGAAAGGTCAGTTGAAGACATGGGGCTGGCTGACAATGTTGTCTTTACCGGTTTTGTCCCCAGCGATGAGTTACCATCGTATTATCGTACCGCTGATATCTTTTGTGCCCCAGCTACTGGCGGCGAAAGCTTTGGCATAGTTTTGCTCGAGGCTATGGCGTGTGGTAAGCCGGTAGTTGCCACCAGCATCGGGGGCTACGCTAGTGTGTTAGCTCATGGTGAGGAGGGATTACTGGTACCACCTCGAGATGAGGAATCATTAGCTCGTGCCCTGCTCTCCTTACTGGAGGATAAATCCTTACGCCAGCAGATGGGAGCTAAGGGAAGAATCAAAGCCGAGAAATATAGCTGGACGAATGTTGCCCGCCAAGTAATGGAATACTACACCAGTCTGCTTAACAGTCATGAGTAGGAACATTTAATGACAAGCTTGGCTGAATTCCGAAAAACTGCTGCTCGCCTAATTACCGAGCCGCTAATGGCAATCCTAAAAAGAAGCCGGCTGAAGCCCAACACTTTGACATGGATTGGTCTGGCGATAAGCATAATCGCAGCAGGGACTATTGCCACCAATCACCTTCTCATTAGCGGATTTTTAGTTCTCCTCGCCGGGTTATTTGATATTCTTGACGGGACGCTAGCTCGCTTCACCAACCAGACCACTCGTTTTGGTGCCTTATTGGACTCCACTTTCGACCGAGTTTCCGAAGCAGTATTGTTTCTAGGCCTTCTAGTCCTATACCTAAGGAGCGGAGTCACCCTTGAAATAATACTAGTTTTCCTGGCACTAATCGGCTCATTCCTCACCAGCTATGTACGAGCCAGAGCCGAAGGACTTGGGATAGACTGCCATGTCGGTTTGTTTACCAGAGCTGAGAGAGTTATAATACTATCGTTAGGACTGCTATTGAACCAATTCTACAAATTCGGCATTTTGATAGCTTTGCTGGTTCTGGTAGTTCTTGGTTTTGTTACCGTAGGCCAGCGTTTATTTTATGTGTGGCAAAAGACAAAAAACCAATAAAAATTAACAAGGTAAATCGGAGGTGAAAAAGCATGAAGGACAAGGTCTTCGAATGGAGTCTGACATCTCTTAGTATCATCGCTCTACTGTGGATGGTGCTCGGAAGTATCTTCCTACACTGGGTATTGGGCATCTTCTGGGTAATAATCATCGGCTTGGTCGTATGGATTGTAGGCGGTGGGGCTTTACTCTATGTTTGGGGCAAGGATTATATGTCTCGAATATAAGCTTTAGTCCCCGTTTTCTGAATATTCGACTCCTCCAACTTTTACTTTATTACTTTATTAAGCAGGTATATAAAAAAACAATGTCTGTTATAGCGGTTATTGGCGCCCAATGGGGAGACGAAGGCAAAGGGAAAATAGTTGACCTTCTAGCCGAAAAAGCAAAGGCGGTAGTACGCTTCTCTGGAGGCGACAATGCTGGACACACAGTTGTCAATCCGTATGGAGAGTTCAGGCTTCATATCGTTCCCTCGGGCATTTTTCACCCCGGGGTCGTCTGCATAATTGGTAACGGAGTAGCAATTAATCCAGTAGTGCTTCTCGAAGAAATTGATGACCTCCAGAAACATAGTGTTGATACCAGCCATCTTTTCATCAGCGACCGAGCTCATCTCATAATGCCTTACCACACCCTCCTGGACGGGCTGGAAGAGGAACGGCGAGGTAAGGGAGCTTTAGGCACCACGCGCAAAGGAATAGGTCCTGTTTTTGCCGACAAGATAGCTCGCCTCGGAATCCGTACCTGCGACCTACTGAACAAGGAAGAATTCCACTCGCGACTTATCTCAGTCCTCGAATTAAAAAATGCCATCATAACCAAAATATACAATGCCCCACCGCTATCCCTAAAAGAAATCTACGACCAATACTGCTCCTATGGAGAAAGGTTGGCACCGTTTATTCAAGACACAGGCCCGATTCTCCAAGACCTGATATCCCGAAAACAAACAATCATGCTAGAAGGTGCGCAGGGCACGATGCTTGACCCTGACTTCGGCACATATCCTTATGTAACATCATCTTCGCCTCTGGCTGCAGGCAGTTGTGCCGGTTCCGGTATAACTCTTAGGCAAATCGACCAAATCATCGGTGTTTTCAAAGCTTACACCACACGAGTAGGTGGTGGGCCCATGCCTACCGAACTAAAGGACAAAATCGGCGAATTCATTAGAGAACGAGCCCATGAATATGGTGCCACCACAGGTAGACCCCGACGCTGTGGCTGGTTTGATGCCATAGCTGGACGCTTTAGCACCCAAGTCAATGGATTTACCAGCATAGTGATAACTCGCCTCGACATCCTTGACGCACTTGACTCGGTCAAGATATGCACCGGCTACAAACTGAACGGGGCTATCTTGAAAGACTTCCCCAGCGATACCGCTATCCTGGATAAATGTCAGCCAGTTTACGAGGAGCTGCCTGGTTGGCGAACAGAAACGTGCACTATTCGTCATCCCAAGCAGCTACCATTCCAAGCTCGCCGTTATATAGCCCGACTCGAAGAGCTTCTTTCCTGCCCCGTGTCCATCATCTCCGTCGGCGCCAGCCGAGACCAAGCAATAATGGTCAAGCAAGTGATATAACACCCACGTTCAAGAATGCCGTCATACTCATACAATGGGACATGGTGACGGGGGGATTTCACTATCTTCCGCCACACAGAAACATTGTGGAAATGTACGAAGCAATATAGTAATATACCTTTAAGGGATTGACATGTTGACAAACTACACCGCAAAATACACAAAAATAGGCTCTGGATACATGGGACAGCTAGTAGAATGGCCTGAGGTAATTTCAGAGGGAAAAACCATAGAAGAATGTCGGGAGATGCTCAAAGATGCTCTGCATGAAATGATACTAGCGTATCGTCAGCAAGGAAAAGAGACCCCCAGTGGAGGATGCCTCATAGAACAACTGCCTGTGGAAGCATAGGTGTCTGTTAAGCGTCGTGACTTAATAAAGTACCTCGAGGATAACGGATTCTATTTATTGCGTGAAGGTAGGCATCACTCTATCTACACTAATGGCATAAAAACAATACCCATTAAAAGACACCGCTCAGTTGATAGAATAACTGCCAATGAATTGTGCAAACAAGCTGTGCTGGAACCAAAATTCTAGGCCTGTATCATCTCCGTTGGCTCCAGCCGAGACCAGGACTCGACTTTAACAGTTGAAAATTACCACCGAAGCTAGACCATCTACCCATCAAATACAATTTCAGCCTTCACAAGGCAAAATGTTGTGAGACGTTTTTTCAGAAATATATTGACATATCACCTATAA
>VGNY01000039.1 GCA_016865895.1 Chloroflexota bacterium
AATCAGCTAAACGAAGACCGAAACACCGAACCAGACGCCAAAGCCGACCAAAACAGCAGCACAGATACCAAAAACAATCCTCTGAACTCTTTGCGTCCACAGGTGCCTTGTTCTAAATACACTCATCGAGACAAATTGCTCCCAGACAAGGTCACACGACCAGTGCACCACAGCAAAAATAACGAGGGCCCACATGCCGAACTGGGCAGCAGTGGCTATCAAGGCTATACCTATGGTTGCCCACCACAAAAAGAAATAGGGGTTAGCCCCGGTCATCACAATTCCGGTAACTAAAGAGCTATACGGCAAGTCGGCGGCATCAGCCTGAGCCTTTCTGATATTCCACAGCACCATCAATCCCATAGCAATCAGCATCAAACCACCGGCCAGACCGATGGCTCTTTTAACCTCGGGAAAGGTGAAGAAGTGAGCAAAACCGAAGTAGATAAGCGCCATCAGAGGCAATTCAATGACGGCGTGCCCCAGAGCTATGAAGATGCCGGCATTCTGCTCCCGATAGCCTTTAGCTATGGTTGCGGCGGTAAGCGGCCCGGGTAACATGACGCCAGAAAGAGATATGCCCGCCGCTGAAAGTAAAAACAAACCAAGGCTTGCTGTCATGCTTGTCAAGGCAAGTCCAAACCGAGGACGACCGAAACTTCTACCTGGCGGTCAGGTATTCGCCAGTAGGTTCTGAGGAGTCTATCCTTATCAGGTAAGAGGCAGAAACCGCGCTTTTCATAAAATGTTATCGCCCAACGGGCATCAGCCCATGTCCCAACCAGTAACCGCCTGGTTTCACAAAGCCCCTTGAGATATTTGAGTAATTGGCTGCCAATCCCCTGATTTTGTCGTGAGGTCGCCACATAGGCATGCCTTATCAAAGTAACATCCTTGACTCGCTGAAAGCCCATAACCCCAACAAGCTGCCCCTCATCCTGCCAGCCAAAGAAAGACATTTGCTGCATTTCTCGGCTGAGCTCATCAATTGACATGTAAGGCTCATGATAACAATCAGGCGGAATAACCCCCTCGTAAGCTTTAGCCGCATCATTGATAACAGTATAGATGTTTTCAATATCATGGAACTGGCACTGTTTAATCATATCAGCAAGGAGCTGCTTAAACCTCCTCCTCTTCTTCCTCTTCAGTTTCGGCCTCTAACTGACCGCCAAGCCGAGGCAATAATGCGGTACCTTTGATTCTTCGCTTCGCAGTCTTAGATAGACCGGCGATTGTCTTCTTCAGCTCAGCAAATGCCTCCACAGGAAAACCTTCAGACAGCATCAATCCGTTAACTCCAGCTTCATACAGGCTTTTCAGTTCGTCACTGGTTACTGATGACCCCAGTGTTATTAGCAGTGGCTTATCCAAAAGCTCGGCAAAGCGTCGGTAAATGAGTAAGCGCTCAATAGTAATCAAGGACTCCTCACCGTTTACCAGCACTCCGTCAACCTGTAGTGGCAACGCATTTATAGCTCTGGCCAAGCCTTGGTCCAGTGAAGGGTCTATTTTAAGTATCTTGCCTGGCCCTTCCTTATTCACTGCCTCAAGCGGTGTCCTCAAGCCGAAAACCACAAAATCACTGCCTAACTCGAAAGACTTGACGGTCTCCGACTTGGCGTCACTTTCCAGAAATATACCCAGAGGAATATCACCTGAAGCTTTAGCCAATTGTCCAAAGCTCTTGGCATTAATATCACCGCTATTCACAATCGCAGCGTCTACCTCGCCAGCTAATACCTTAGCTTCGGTAACGTTTGCCTTTGTTAAATTGGCAATGAGCAGTAACGGAGGGAGCTCTGTTTCAGCAGACTTACGGAAGCCCATAGATGGTGTCGAACCAGTATAGGTACGTCTTAACTTTTCTGCAAACTTACTCATTTTGTCTCGTCTCGCGGCGAATTATGTGAATTTTCCAATCTCACATCCGAGTGCTGGCATATTGTAAGGAAAATCTGATGAAAAGGCAATTTGAACTATATACTGGGTAATGATAATATAACCTGAATTGGATTAGAGTCGAGTCTAAAGAGTGCGTAGCAACAATCTTTCCAATATAGTTGCGGCCTTTTAAGGTCACTTTGGGCGAGGCTAACGCCTCGCTACTACATGTTTAACAAATAATGAAGTTGGAATAAAATGCTAAAAAGTGGGAGACAACACTCACAATCTACGACCATGCAGCAACAGATGATAAGCGAAAATCAGGTAAAGATGCGGATTGAAAACCTCTGTCTTTCCTTTGGTGGTGTTAGAGCGCTTATAGACGTAAGCCTGGATATCAAAGATAAGGAGATTTTAGCCATCATCGGGCCAAATGGCGCCGGCAAAACGTGCATCCTCAATTGCATAAGCGGCTTCTACAAGCCACAAGAAGGTGAAATATACTATGATGGACAAAAAATCACTCGGCTTCGTCCGGATAAGATAGCCCGGCTAGGCATAGCCAGAACCTTCCAGAACATAGAGCTATATGCCGGCTTAAGTACGCTAGACAACCTCATGGCTGCCAGACACGTCCTTATGAGGCAGAACACACTCAGCACCGCCCTATACTTTGGCCCGGCTCACAAAGAAGAAATCGAACATCGCAAAGCAGTAGAGGACATCATCGACTTCCTGGAAATAGAGCCGATTAGAAAGAAAGTCGTCGGAGCTCTCCCCTACGGGATGCGAAAAAGAGTTGAATTAGGCAGGGCACTGGCACTGGAGCCAAAAATCCTGCTCCTCGATGAACCGATGGCAGGAATGAACCTGGAGGAAAAAGAAGATATTGCCAGGTTCATTATTGATATATTCGAGGGGCAGGGCGAAACCTATCCTGAAACACCCGCTTTGAGAGACGGAGTTAGCTGCATTATCCTCGTGGAGCATGATATGGGAGTGGTTATGGATTTAGCTGACAGGATTGCGGTTCTCGATTTCGGACGCAAGATTGCCGAAGGCACACCTGCCGAGATAAAGACCAACCCACAAGTTATATCAGCTTACCTGGGCACGGAACAAATCAAAAGTTAAAAACCAAAATGCAAAATGACAGATTAAAAATTTTTACATTTTACATTTGGCATTTTAATTTTTAACTTCTAAATTTTGATTTCTTATAGCCATCTCTTGCGTCTTTTGTAGTGTTTCACCGAGCGGTAACTTTTCTTGGTGCCGACTGCCGATAAACCCATGTAGAACTCCTTCACATCTTCATTATTCTTCAGGAAATCGGCAGCACCATCGAGGACAACTCTTCCACTTTCCATCACATAGCCGTAATGGGCGATATTGAGAGCAATTCTGACATTCTGTTCCACAAGTAGAATCGACGTTTTCTTCTCGGTGTTAAATCGCTCGATGATATCGTATATCTCTTCAACCAGCATCGGTGCCAGACCCAGCGAGGGCTCATCGAGCATCATGAGTTTTGGCGCTGACATCATCGCCCTGCCGATGACCAGCATTTGCTGCTCGCCACCGGAGAGATAGCCCGCGATGTTATGCCGCAGATTCTTGAGCCGGGAGAAGTAATCGTAAACCATATCCAGGTCGTCTCTGATAGCATGGCGGTCTCCACGGTTGTGAGCACCCACCAGCAGGTTCTCCTCCGTCGTCAGATGCCCGAAGACCCGTCGCCCCTCAAGTGCCTGAACGATGCCGAGTTTGCCAATCTCCACGGCGGTTTTCTTATCAATTCTCTGGCTATCCCATTCAATACTGCCATCAATCACCTCACCTTCTTCAACTCGAAGCAGACCAGATATCGCCTTGAGCGTAGTAGTCTTACCTGCTCCGTTAGCTCCAAGTAGAGCTACCACAGAGCAATCTTCTACACCCAAGGAAATGCCGTGCAATACCCTGATTACGTTTAGATAGGCAACTTCAATGTTATTCAGTCTAAGCATGTCAAATTTGCTCTCCGTGGGGTCTCCCCCAACTGGGGGAGCCCCCGACCCAATCAATAAATTTTACTTACCAAACCATTCGTACTCTTCATACTTTACCAGCGATGCCTCAACCCATTTGCTCGGGTTTGTTATCTTACCATTTACTATTTGGTAAATCCGATTGTATTTGGTAAGCCTGTTGTCCCCTGCAGTATAGCTCACTGGACCCTGAAGGCCACCGACATCATAGTTCTTTAGCTTCTGGATGCCTTGAGTCTCAACAGCACGCCACGATTCCACATTTCCCTTAGCCAGGACATCATAGCCGGCATTCTTCACCGCCAGCTCTAGAATCTTGGCAACAATCAGGCTTTGTGCCCAGGCAGTAATATAATCCATGTTGCCATAGTCATCGGGGTGCAGCTTCTTGCAGTATTCTGTCATCTTGGCCATGCCCGGCACATCTTCATCCCACATTACTGTAGGAAACGTACCATAAACGCCCTCGACGACACTGGCTCCAGCCAGGTCAATTAGAGCCTTAGTGAAACTGGCGTGGGCACAGCCGATGGTTATGCCGGGATACATGCCCAGGTCACGGGCATTTTTGATGATGACTGCAGTAGGCGCCGGCGTGCTGGAGATGAACAAAACATCAGGCTTTTTTGCCTTAATGCGGGTCAGTGATTCCATCTCAGAAGTAGTGGTAGCAGCATGCTCATCAATAGAAACAACCTCTATACCCAGTTCTTCAGCCTTAGCCCGAAAGGCATCTCGAGCACCATAACCAGTAGGGTTATTGAGCAAATGCAGTGCAAATTTTGGTTTTTCCTGTCCCTTCCAGATATTTTTCACGTAAAAGTTAGCGAAGGCTAAGGCATCGTCGCCATAATCAGGGGTCTGACCATAAATATGCTGTGGTGGACGGTATAGTATCGGGGAACTGAAGCAGGCTATACCGGGAAACTCAGCTCGGTTAGCTGATTCCATGGCTACCGACATTTCTTTGGATGAGGAGGTGGTAAACAGTAAACAGCCCTCATCCATGAACCTATCGACAATAGTAATGACTTTGGCGGCATCATAGGCACTATCTAACCATGAAACCTTAATTTGGTAGCCTCCAGCCCCATTGAGTTCGGCATTAATGTACTCAATTGCATCAAGATTGGCATGGCCCATTGGCCTTCCCTTCTCAGCAGCAGGACCAGTAGTGGGTGTCATAATGCCTACTTTTAATACCTGTCCTGGCTGGGTTTTAGGAGCACAGGCACTGGTAAGCGGCAACAAAGCTACCACCAGTGCCATGCAGACAATTAAACTCACTATGTATAATTTTTTGACTTTCATTTTTCATCCTCCATAAAGATTTTTGACCGTTTATGCCACTCGTTAAACACTACATTTGCTCACACCTCCTCTCCAAATTAGTAGGAGAATGGCCACAGGCGATAAGCGGCTTTAAACAACATCCATCGGTGCGCCAATCCCCGTGGCTCGAATACCAGAAACAGAATGATTACCAGACCGAAAACCATTGGTCCGATGCCAGTTGTAAAGCCGGCTGGCAAAGTCGGAAAAGTGCCCTCCAGAAGCGGAGAGATATACATTATCCCCTGTTGCAAAAGCCGAATCAAAATCGCCCCCAGAACAGGGCCAAGGGTAGTGCCCAGACCACCTATAATTACCATACCTATGTACAATATGGAATCAGAAAGGGTAAAACTCTCAGCATTCAAGAAGCCAACCCAGTGAGCAAATAACGCACCAGCTATTCCCGCCAGAAAGCAACCGATGAAAAAAGCTAGAAGTTTGTAGTAGGCGAGATTGATACCCATCACCTCAGCAGCCAAATCATTATCCCTGACGGCAATGAAGGCTCTTCCTATCCTTCCTCTGGCCAAGTTCTTATCAAAAAGGATGCACAGCGCAGCAATTACCATTATCAGGTAGAACTGGCTGGCCTTGCTTCTGAATATGAAATCTCCAATTGAGGCATATGGCACTTTAAGACCAACAAAGCCCCCGGTTACTGGCGCCCAATGATTGATAACCCAGATAATGATAAATTGAGCTGCAATAGTAGTGATTGCCAGATAGAAGCCCTTGACCCGCACCGAAGGTAGACCGAAAATGAGCCCTATAAATCCAGCGGTGAAGCCGGAGCATATCAAGCCCCCCAGAAATGGAAAACCGAGTTTGCCCGTTAAGACGGCGGTGGTATAAGCACCAATGGCCATGAAACCAGCATGACCAATAGACAATTGCCCACAGTACCCGATGAGTATATTCAACCCAATGGCAGCGATTATGGTAATGCCAATCAGATTAGCTACACCTAGCCAATAATTACTCCAGTACAGGGGAGCAGTGAAGACAACAGCCAGCAGGCCAATAAACAGCATCCAATGTGTCTTGGTGCGCAAGACTGCCATGTCTCTGGCATAGTCGTAATTACGAGTACCACAAGGCAAATCCATCCCGCTATATCCTCTCTATCCTGGTTTCCCCAAATAGGCCATACGGCTTTATGACCATGACGATTATTATGATAATGAACGGAATGATATCCTTTATGCCAGGCCCAATGAATTGAGTGAGGTAACCACCACCGAGGTTTTCGGCCAGCCCTATTATCGGTCCCGCCACAATACAGCCGACGAAGGAGTCCAGACCACCAAGTATAACCACTGAGAACGATTTCAGTCCCGTCTCAACCAAGCCAAATGTAACGCCGCCGATGCTGGAGATTAGCACTCCGCCAATGGCAGCTACCACACAGGCAAACATCCAAGATGTGGAGAAAACGCTGGTTACTGGGATAGCACAGGCCTGGACAGCCAACTGGTCATCAGCAGTCGCTCTCATAGCAATGCCCATCCTGTGATATTTGAAGAACAAGGACAAGAGGCCAAATAGAAGCAGGGATATGCCTGCAGCCCAGACGTATTCTTGAGAAACCACCGCCGGGCCAATATAAATGGGCTCCTGAGGGAAGAAGCGGGGCAGAGCGCCCACGCTAACAGGCCAGACAAATGTCACCAAGCCCTCAAGGAAATAGGCCACCCCCAGCGTTACCGTGATTAGAGACAGGATAGGCTGGGCGATTAGAGGCCGCAATGTGAATCGCTCAATCATCCAGCCCAGAAATAAGGCAAAAAGAATGGTTAGAGGAAAGCCAATCCATAATGGGAATTTAGCTTGAACTAGCATCCCGTAGGTGAACCAGGAGGAAATCAACACCAACTGCCCCAGAGCCAGATTCGCCACACTGCTGGACTTCCAAACCAAGGCAAAGCCAAGGGCGATCAAAGCATAAATCATTCCCACGGCTATACCAGTGATTGTATATTGAAGCAGCTCAGCCATTTTTTAACCTTTTTAGATACCCCTGACCTTGATAGCGGTGGCCACCACCCCTTTTCTACCGTCTCTGTATGTTACCGGTGCCTCCACAATCACGCTGTCTTTATCGCCATACATGGCCTCAATCAAATCTTTATACCTTTGTTCCATAAATTCCCTCCTCAGCTTTCTGGTCCTGGTAAGCTCAGCCTCATCAGGGTCAAACTCCTTGTGCAACAAGACAAATCGTTTGACTCTGGCTGCCTCCGGCAAATAGCTATTTACCCGCATCAAGTCCTGCCGCACTAAATCAGCGACCTCTTCCTTCTGAGATAGGTCAACGAAGGTGGTATAAGGAATACCTTTGCGCTCAGCCCACTTGCCGACCATGGCAAAATCCATGTTCACTATAGCGGTGACAAACTCCCTATCCTTACCTCCGATGACCATAGCGTCCTTGATATAAGGGCTGAACCTGAGTCTGCCCTCGATATACTGCGGAGCATACTTGGTGCCAGAAACCAGCTCCCCCATATGTTCCAGCCGGTCTAAGAATATTAGATGCCCATTTTCATTAATGTGCACGGCGTCCCCGGTATGGCACCATCCGTTAACCATAACAATCGCTGTCTTCTCCGGGTCTTTGTAGTACTCACTAAAAATACAATCACTTCTAACCAGCAGCTCTCCTTCCTCAGTTAACCTGACCTCGACGCCAGAAGCCGGCCGGCCTACGCTCTGAAAGTCAATCTCGCCTTTACCGTGGGAAGAGATGAAGCCGGCTTCGGTGCTGGCATAGCTCTGCCTCAATTCAATACCTACAGCGTGAATCAATCGAAAGGTATCCAGACTCAGTACTGAGCTTCCAGTAACGGCAAACCTGGCCTTACCCAACCCCAGCTTATCCTTGAGTGGCCGGAATAAGAATGCGTAGGCAACCCCATGAAGCGCCCGCCACAGCAAATTAGGCTTCTCACCTTCAAAGCTCATGTCCGCCACCTTATAGCCCACAGGCATAAACAGGTGATAGAAAAAGCGTTTTATAGGATTGGCATCGGTTATTTTCACCTGAATCTCGCTCACCAGACCTTCCCACTGACGCGGACCATATATGACGAAGTCAGGGCCAACCTCCCTGGTATCCGCAGCTATAGTCTCTGGCTCCTCAGAGAAATTAAGCCTTGCCCCCGTGAGCAGATGTGGAATAGTAGCAAAGAAGCTGTCACCCACCCAGGCTGGTGGGAAGTTAGAGACCAAATCATCGTCCTCGGTCAGTGGATAACGACTGACAAACCCCTGAGCGGTGTTTATCAGGGCCTTATGGGTGAGCATGGCTCCTTTAGGTAAACCAGTGGTTCCCGAGGTATAGTAAATAAAGGCACCGTCATTCCCCTTACCCTTCTCCACATTTTGTTCAAACAGATTGGGGTTTGTTTTCTCATATTCTTCGCCCAATTCTATGACATCAGCAAAGCTTATAAGTATTGAGTCATCATAATTCTTTAGTCCTTTGGGGTCCCAGTAAATCACCTTCTTGAGCGAAGGCAGCTCGCCTTTAATCTCGAGGAATTTGTCGGTTTGTTCCTGGTCATTAACTATGGCAAATTTGGCGCCAGAGTGAGTGGCAATATATTTCACCTCGGATGGGATAGAATCAACAAAGATACCAGTGGCTATGCCGCCGGCTGCCTGGGCAGCGAATTCACTCCAGAACCACTCGGGCTCATTATCGCCTATAATGCAGACTACGTCCCCCGGTTTGAAGCCAAGGCTTATTAACCCCAGCGAGAAATATTTAACCTTTTCGTAGTAATCTCTCCAGCTATATTTCCTCCAGATACCACGATTCTTCATACACATAGCCGTTCTAGACGGCCATCTTTCGCAGTTGTTCTTTACCAGCTTAGGAATCGTATCTCTAGCTCTCATATCCAACCGACCTTAATAATCTCTAAGTTCCTCATTTCAAACCTAACAAAAAAGCCTCCCGCCTGGGAGGCTTTTTACTTTCAATATACTTTTCCCTGTTTGCCAAATTAGGTCAATGCCCTCCCAGGCTCGCATAGAGGCGTGCTAAAGAAAAAGAAGAAAAAGAAGCAATTTCCGCTAGCCTGGTTACGCATTTCGACCTTCATGACAGAAATAGTAGCACAAGCAGAAAAGCTTGTCAACAGACTCAGACAGGTCGTAATTTTCTACGCCATGAGCTCCAAACTTCTTCGCCTCCGAACAGGTTTGAGTGTCGCCTCAAACCGGAGCTTCAGTATATCTTTCTGTGACTTTGCGGAAATGGAACCCATAGATGGCAAGTGTTATTGCCATAGGAAGAGACTGCGGACGCCTTGCCAATGTCCAGGCAAGAAGCCTCCAGTAATACTCCCTCCCTTTTTCTTTAATGCCTAAAATCCAAACAGACCTAACAAATGCCTCAAGGTGTGCAAGCTGAGGACGTAATGGTCTCCCCCGCAATGGTTTGTATTCCTGCAGAAAGGTCTTTATCCTTTCATAGTATTGCTTTGGGGTGTAAATGGTTTTAATGAGTTTCCTATAACCCTTTATAAGGGCTTCATAGCCCATCTTGGGAATAAAGTTAATCGAGCAGTCAGTGTTATCGCCGGAGAAATCTCTGGTTAAGCGGTTCTCCTTCTTCAAGCGCCGAAATAGTCTTGTACCCGGAGGTGCATTCAGCAAACCAACCATCGCGGCAACAATACCGCTTCTCTGAATAAAATTGACTTGGGATTCAAAAATGCTTAGCGGGTCGCTATCAAAGCCCACAATAAATCCACCCTGCACCTGCAACCCATGGTGCTGAAGCTTCTTGACTGACTCTACTAAATCACGGTTCTTGTTTTGAAGCTTGCCGCACTCAGATAGGCTTTCCTCATTTGGTGTTTCGATGCCGATGAACACCGAGTCAAAGCCGGCCTCCACCATCAATCGCACGAGCTCATCATCATCCGCGAGGTTCACAGATGCCTCAGTAAAGAACGAAAATGGACGTCCTTTCTTCTTCATCCAATCGGTTATAGCCGGCAGAATTTCTGTCTTCAACTTCCTTTTATTGCCTATGAAATTATCGTCCACAATAAAGACACTGCTTCGCCAACCTCGATTGTATAACATGTCCAGCTCACTCAATAGCTGGTCCTTATCTTTTGTTCTCGGCAGGCGCCCATTAAGAAGGACAATATCACAAAACTCGCAGTTAAAAGGGCAACCACGGGAGTACTGAGTGCTCATTGAGGAATATTTTCTCATATCAACAAGCTCCCAGGATGGTATAGGAGCCATCGTTATGTCAGGCCACTTATCAGAGTTGTAAATGTGCTTGGCTTGGCCGTTCTTCAAATCTTCCAAAAAGAGTGGGAGTGTAATTTCAGCCTCGTTGAGGACAAAATGGTCTACGCCATCGAATTCTTCATGCTCGGTAGTAAAAAGCGGGCCACCAGCAACGACCTTAACACCCAATCTCTGGCACTTTCTAATAACACATTTGACTGAATCTTTCTGCACAGCCATGGCACTGACAAAAACATAGTCAGCCCATCTAATATCTCTATCACTCAGGTCTGTTACATTCATATCCACGAGCTTTTTCTCCCATTCCTTGGGGAGCAACGCTGCAACCGTTAGTAAGCCCAGAGGCGGGAAAGCCGCCTTTTTAGAAATGAACCGCAACGCATGCTTGAAACTCCAGAATGTATCTGGATACTGTGGATAGACGAGAAGTATCTTCACATCATGGTCCTTAACACAATTGTTGGAACTTACATAGAGTACAATTTAAGCGACAAAAGGTCAAATCGGTGCTATGGTGAGGTTTTATGATTGTGACATGCTCTAGATATTCGAGGGAAATAACAGTTGGTGTACTAGACCTGATTCTGCACCAGGGGAATGGTTGTGCCCGTAGCCTTAGCTATGAGTTTGCCATTCTGATTGGTCACAGTCATTTCCGAAATACAAACCCGCCTGCCGACTCTTACCACCCGGCACTCCGCAATAAGCTCATCATCCACACCGGCAGTGGCAACAAAATGAATGTTGAACTGCGAGGCGACATTGGGGCTTATTACCGAATTAGTACCGTAGGCGAAGGCCTGGTCAGCCAATGACATGATGATGCCACCGAAAACCATCCCATTGAAGTTAATATATTCTGGCTTCAGCTTCATCGCCACCCTGGCATAGCCTTCAGATAGCTCGAGTAACCTCATATCCAGGAAAGAAGCGATAGGCTCATCTTCTGCCTTTGCCTTCAGGTTCGCCAAGTTCTTAGATACGCTGTTCTCTTGTCCCGACATCTCATCCTCCAGATCTAACACAGGTTGAACTTTTGCGCTGCTTTCTTAAAGCCAGCCAGAGACCCTTCCAATGTCCGGTCATCAACACAATACGAGATGCGAAAATAGCGTGGCGTGCCAAAGCCTCGGCCAGGCACAACCAACAGATTCCATTGTCGTAGCTCGTTAACAAAGGCAACATCATCCTCCAGCGGAGATTTGGGAAACATATAGAAAGCCCCCTGCGGCTTCACCACCGAGTAGCCCATATCCACAAGGTGACTATACAAGAAATTCCTTTTCTTTTGATACTCGCTTATTGACACAGTCACATGCTGCAGGTTACGCACCACATGCTGCATTAATGCCGGCGCATTCACAAAGCCCAAAATCCGGTTGCAGAAGACGAATCCGTTCACCAGCTCCTCACGCTGGCTGCAGTCAGGATGTATAGCAATATAGCCGATTCGCTCACCAGGAAGTGCTAGGTCCTTAGAATGAGAGGTGACAACAATACTGTTTCGGTGATGATGAAAAACCGGTGGATAATTCAGCCCGTCGTAAATAATCTTGCGGTATGCCTCATCGCTTATCAGGAAAATGTGTTTCCCGTATTCAGATTCTTTTTTACTGAGCAAGCCACCAAGCTGTTGCACAAAGTCCCAGCCATAAACAACGCCGGTCGGGTTATTGGGAGAATTGATGATTACACCTTTTGTCTTAGCTGTAACAGCAGCTTCCAGAACATCGAGCCTGGGAACAAACTGCCCATCTGTGGGTAAAACCCTGGTAACTCCACCATGGTTGTCTATATAGTTGCCGAACTCCATAAAATAGGGTGCAAATACGATTATTTCTTCCCCGGGATTAAGTATCGTTTTCAGCACCACGTTCAAGCCGCCGGCAGCACCGCAGGTCATGACTATATCATTCAGGGTGAACTTGATGCCGGTCTCCGATGAGAGCTGTGCTGCCACGGCAGCCCTCGTCTCGGCATAACCAGCGTTCTCCATATACCTGTGCATTCCAGGCTTGGAGCTTTTCAACAGCCGCTTCAATTCCCTGTCAAACTCAGGCGGCGGTTCAATTACCGGATTGCCTATGGAAAGGTCAAAAACATCCTCCTCGCCGTAGCGCTTTTTGAGCATGGCTCCCTCCTCGAACATCCTCCGAATCCATGACCCCTCCGCCATACCCCTGGCCACATTACCCGAGATTGACATTCGATATCTCCTCTCTACCTTTGTCAAAGGCAGCCATGTTGATTTCAAGGATATTTGATGGCAATCGCTGAAAGATGCAATCTTTCCATATTTGAACATCAATAGGAATAAAAGGTGATACACACCCCAGCATAAACATATTGAGTGTCCTGATATCGCCCAACTCTTTAGCCTTGTCCGTTCCATCAATAAAATACACGTGGTTCGTCCGTTGTCTCAAAGTGTCCTTTATTTCCTCGTCACTGGGATAACGATGAGTCCCCAAACTCACGGACAGCGGTGGCACTGCCAGATTATTGACAATCGCAACTCCACCAGCTTGGAGGTAATGGCTCCACCTGACCGCCTCCAATTTCTCGAGCGCGACTAAAATATCAACCTCACCTTCCTTTATCAGAGGAGACCAAACCCGATTAGCCATCCGTACCTGGCTTACCACACTCCCCCCACGCTGTGCCATGCCCAGCGTATCAGTCTTTTTGACATCGTACCCAGCGGCCATAGCCACCTCACCCAGTATGTCACTCGCCAAAACATTACCTTGCCCACCAACTCCGACCATTAGTATGTCCAGTTTCTTCATCATTTACACCTTAATCATGTTTCCCAGATACTGGACCTATTGCCTTCTTGGGACAGAGCTGCTGACAGATAGTGCAGGCATCGCCGGCACACAAAGTAGCATCAATATAAATCTGCCCATCAAGCTTCTGAATAGCCGGGCATCCCAGCAAAAGGCAAGTCCCGCAATCGTCACATTTCTCGATATCAACTGCCCTCTGCCCAGAGCGTTTCCGCAGGCGTACAGAACAAGTGCCACGGACTATAATAACAGACAGCTCAGGGTTATCCACCGAGCTTCTCACTGCCGTCCTCAAAGCTTTCATATCGAAGGCATCTACCACTTTGACATCTTCAACCCCAATACCTCGAACCACCCTCTCCAGTTCAACCGCCTCGGTCTTCTTACCCTGCGCTGAAATACCTGTCCCGGGATGGTTTTGATGTCCAGTCATGGCGGTGGTGCCATTATCCAGGATTATGATAGTCACCTGGGCTTTATTGTACACAGCGTCTACCACGCCGGTAATGCCGGAATGGAGAAATGTGGAATCGCCAATAACAGCAACTACCTTGCTGCCAACACCCGCCTTCTCCATTCCTAAAGCCTGGCCGATGCCAGCTCCCATGCAAGCTGTGGTATCCATAGCTCGTAATGGCGGATAAGTTGCCAGAGTGTAGCACCCGATATCTCCAGTAATAATCAACTTACCTTCCTTCTCCGCTTTACCTTTAGCATCGAGCAGCTTAGACCGTTGCCCCATGGTGCTGAGCACAAAGAATATGCCCGTATGCGGGCACCCAGCACATAGCACAGGAGGACGCCCCGGTAACCCTTGAGATAAGGCCACCTTCTGCCTTCGCAAAGGTTCAGCCAGCAACCCGGCACGGCAGCCAGATTCTTTAACAATGAGTGGATTCAATTCGCCAACTCTGGGAACAAATTCCTTCCCCATAACTTCTATGCCCATAGCCCGGATATTCTCCTCAAGGAATGGGTCGAGTTCCTCCACGACTATCACCTTTTCTACCCCAGCAGCGAACTGGCGCATCAAATCCTGGGGCAGAGGATAGGTCATGCCGAGCTTGAGGAAGGAAGCATTGAGGAAGACCTCTCTGGCATACTGGTAGGCAACACCGCTGCTTATTACGCCTAGATTTCGCTCACCCCATATTATCTGGTTATAAGGGAGGGCTTCAGCATACTCTGCCAGTTTGACCAGCCGTTCTTCCATCAGTGGGCGCCTGAGCCGGGCATGGACTGGCAACATCACATACTTTTCTACATCGTGTCGGAAGTTCGCCTGCTTCGCCGGTGCAACTCTGTTTCGATTTACCTCCACCACCGATTTAGAGTGGGAGATACGAGTAGCGGTACGTAACAGCACCGGGGTATCGAATTTCTCACTGATGTCAAAGGCAGACGCCATCATATCGTACGCCTCTTGACTATCACCGGGCTCCAGCATGGGCACTTTAGCCAATTTGGCATAGTGTCGAGTGTCCTGCTCGTTCTGTGTGCTGTGTGCCCCCGGGTCATCAGCAACAATGGCAACTAGACCGCCATTAATTCCGGTTGTTGAAGCAGCTATGAAAGAGTCACTGGCTACGTTCAGCCCAACCTGTTTCATGGATACTAACGCCCTGACCCCAGCATATGCTGCCCCCATGCCTAGCTCCATAGCCACCTTTTCATTCGTTGACCACTCGGCGTAGATATCATCGAATTCAGCCAGCGCTTCAAGTATCTCGGTGCTCGGTGTACCGGGATAGGCTGCTGCCACCATTACCCCAGCATGATAGGCGCCTAAAGCCAAAGCTTCATTTCCTGAAAGCAGTTTCTTCATTGCTACCACACTTAATCAAAAGCGGTTTAAAAATAACCAAACAATTATGCCACCTGCTGCCTCCAGATAGCAAATCGTGACCGGCGGTTGGAGGGCAAAGCTAATTTTCACATCTGACGTGGTGGTCGGTGGCAGGGAATGCTGAGCATTTTGTTAGCAAAATGGTAACAAAAAACGATAATTGTGGGGCTTATTGGACAGAAAGAAGAACTTTTGCCCTGGCTTTCCGCCTCATCATATAGCCCAGCGTTTGTCACAATTGTAGCAACGAAGGTTATCAAGCGCAAGGCAGACCCCTTGTTTAACCTTACATTGTGTCTTTTTGACAGCAGCTTAGGCTTTCCCTAACCAATCTAGGCTACTGTTCAAGCCGTCAACAAAACAGGTTGGAGATTAAGCGGGTAGGCGCCTAACGTCTTATTAAACTGGGGAATGCATTTTAGCGCTTATGTACTTCTGCCAGGCGCCGGGTTGCCAGAAGATCGTCCGAATCTATCTTCCTGACATCCCGTTCGCTTAAGGTTAGGACTGCCTGAGTTGTTCCAGAGCCTCTGACGAACTCGACCTCTACTCCATCTTCTGGGTAGATTTCCACCACTGTGCCCAGGTCTCCTGCCTGAAGACCGTGCTCAGGAACATCGTGTGCCAAGACTACACATTCTAGTTTGTCGAACTTCATCACAACCCTCCGGGATAAGCCATAACAAGTCTTGGAATACTTTCCTCTTTAAGTATAACCCATATGGTGACAATTTGCACTGTCCCGCCAGATGGTCCTGTCATAGCCCCCTCAACAACAAACTTTCGTCCGTATGGCGATTCCTCAACTCCTGTTACATCATGAGAGAGAATCAACTCTCTCAGGTGCTGTTCAAATGCCTCCCAGTTTTCGGCAGAATAACCGAGCTTTTGAAAAAAGGCAGCCTTAAACCGTCCTACAGGATGCACAAAGGAGAGAATATAGCCATGCAGCTTCTCGGCATCAATGATAGCCTTTTCAGCATTGGGAAGCTTTGCCAAACCTTATCCTCGAATGTGCGGCGCTGCCGATAACTTGTCTGTTATTATAAGGTGGCTATGAAGATAACACAAGTTGACCGGTACGCACTCCTACGCTGGAAAAGTTGACAAGTCCTTTACAGGTTTAGCTATTGAGCAGCTCAAGGCCTGAACCTGTGAGGCTGGCGATGCTCAGTAAAGAATTCCACAATGCCTTCTTGCTGCACGGTCTGCAAGCATACTTTCAGCCCCTCAACAAGCGAAGCTTTGTCCCACCAAACGATAAACATTATAGACGATTGTTCGCCTGAAAACGCAGGTGGCTTTACGATAATTTATTAAACAAGGTCAGTTCAGAACTCAAGACATAGGGATTCAGCAGTGGAAACTTGTAATGTGCACTACGATAGCTACGCGGTTCGACACCGGCCTCTCGTGCAACTTGGCACTTACGTGCCGAATCTTCTGCGCCGTGGAAGGTGCACACAGAAATTCTAGCCGCTCTTCAGCTATGTCGATGGCTCAATGTCTTGAGTTCTGCAGTTAAGTTTGAGGATAGCCTGAAGCTGTATAATGCTGTAGTGGACTAACGACTATCAATCCGTTGGTCACAGCCAAATTGGTAAGCATCTGGCTACGGAATGGTAAGCAAGGGGACTAATGCTTTCATAGCCCCCTCACCCAAAACCACCACCTTAGGGCGACCTTAAAAGGTCGCACTACTACATAAATGTCAGTGCGAGTCCTGATGCAATCGGGACGTGGCAATCTCGGTGGAAAGGGGGAATTGTAAGATTCTTCGCTACGCTCAGAATGACATAAGGTGAAGGGCTGGCAATGACGAAGAAGAGCTACCAACACATCCCCACATTTGTCACACAACGCGTCTCTGAATGACAGTAGAGCAAACTCTACAGTTTCACCAGCTTGGCAGTATGGACATCAGAAAGAGCCAAGATTTCCTGTATCTGCTCTTCGGGCAGGGCTTCATCCAAGGCAAGAATCATGAGAGCCTGGCCTCTGGGCTGAAGGCGTGCCAGTTGCATGGAGCTGATATTGATATCTGCCTTGCCGGTTATTGTGCCTACAGCACCAATAAGCCCAGGGCGGTCACGATGGTCACTGAACAAAAAATAACCGCCAGTAGGTGTGATGTCTAGCCAGAAATCATTAACCCTGACGATATGAGTTTCGCCACGCAACACAGTGCCAGCAACCGTAGTCGTTCCAGCATCGGTGATAACTTCTAAAGTAACCAGACTAGCGTAATTTTCACAGGTGGTTTCCTTCTGCTCTATAATCTTCATGCCACGCTGGGCAGCAATAATGGTAGCATTGACCAAATTAACCCTCTCTTCACTTATTCCTTCCAGCAAACCACCGATGATTGATGCCTTTATAGCAGTGGTATCATAATTGGCTATCTCACCGCTATATTTAATCTGGATGCGGTTCATTTGCCCTTCCATTAGCTGCCTGGCTAAGCTACCCAGGGTTGAAGCCACCTGCATAAACGGAGCCAGCACAGCCAGCATCTCAGCCGGAATATGGGGGGCATTTACAGCGTACTTGGCAGGCTGCCCCTTCAATACAGCCATTACCTGCTCAGCAACCTCCAGAGCAACGCTAGCCTGTGCCTCAGCGGTTGAGGCACCCAGATGAGGAGTAACGATAACCCTGTCACTTTGGAAGAGTATGCTATCGGTTACTGGCTCCTTGACGAAGACATCTATGGCAGCACCAGCCACCTTTCCTGCTTCAATTGCCTTAAGCAAAGCTTCTTCATCAATTAGCCCACCGCGAGCACAGTTGATGATACGCACTGTTGGTTTCACCCTGTTCAACTCTTTAGCACCAATCAACCGTTTAGTCTGGGAAGTCAGCGGCAGGTGGAGAGTAATAAAATCAGAGTCTTTAAGCAACTGCTCCAAAGAGACCAACTCCACACCAAGATTGCGGGCATAATCAGGGGAGACAAATGGGTCATAACCTATGAGACGCATCGCAAAACCCTGAGCCCGCCGGGCGACTTCAGAGCCAACATTACCCAGACCGATGATGCCCAAGATTTTGTTTTTAAGCTCAGTGCCCATGTAGTCGCTGCGCTGCCAGACGCCTGATTTGAGCTTAACATTAGCCTGTGGGACATGGCGAGCTAGGGCTAACATCAGAGCCATGGTATGCTCGGCAGCAGCTATAGTATTACCCGTGGGAGCATTAACCACCACTACGCCCTGCCTGGTAGCAGCATCAACATCAATGTTGTCTAAACCAACACCCGCCCGGGCAATAACCTGAAGTTTTTTGCCAGCGTGAATAATTTCAGCAGTGGCTCTGGTCTCACTGCGCACCACCAATGCCTCATATTCGCCGATTATATTCTGCAGCTCTTCTGGTTTGAGCCCGAGCTTAACATCGACTTCAGCTTCAGCTTTTAACGCCTCTATCCCTTCCCTCGCTACAGGGTCAGCAACAAGAATTTTCATGACAACTTACCCCCGGACATTTTGCCTCGGATAGATTGGAGCGGATGCTCTAGGCTACCCCCTATGCTGTTATGTGACATGATAATTAGTCAATGACCATTAGCCTCGCAGCTACATTAGTAGACATCACTCATGAACTCGCCTGAGGGATTACTTTAGTTATGGCATCAAGAACCTGTTTGATGTCTTTTTCTCCAATCCAGCCCAGGTGGCCGATGCGGAAAATTTTCCCTGATAAACTACCCTGCCCCCCAGCCAAGACTACACCATGCTCATTCTCAAGTAGCTGAAGCAATTTAGCCACATTGAGCTTATCCGATGCCCTAATAGCGGTTATGGTATTCGAAGCATATCTCTCTTCGGGGACCAGAGTCAATCCCATAGATTTGGCTCCGTTTCGAGCCAAACCAGCTAGTTTGGCATGGCGGGCGAAAATATTTTGCAGACCTTCAGCCAACATCATATCTAAGGCAACAGCCAGGCCAAAGAATACGGAAACGGCTGGAGTCGTCGGCGTCTGCCCCTTCTCTAAATAGTTTTTGGCCGATGTGAAATCCCAGTAATATCGGGGCATCTTAGCCTTGGCATGAGCCTGCCATGCTTTTTCGCTGACGCTAACCATTGCCAGTCCCGGCGGCACCATCCAGCCTTTCTGGGAAGCTGTGACCACCACATCGCACTGCCAGGCATCAACCGGCAGGTCGATTGAACCAAGCCCACTTATAGCATCGACCAGGACAAGCTTGTCAAACTCGTTCGCAATAGCACTAATGGATTTCAAGTCATTGGTAACACCAGTGGAAGTCTCGTTATGTGTCACCAATACCGCCTTGATTCCAGAATCAGCTTTCAAGGCTTGACGTACAGCATCCGGGTCAACTGGTTTGCCCCATTCGAAATTGAGGCGCTTTACTTCAGCACCGTAAACTTCACCAATTTCAGCAAAGCGGTCGCCAAAGAAGCCACAAGAAGTAGCCAAAACTTTATCTCCGGGTGATAAAGTATTGACAACAGCCGCTTCCATGCCACCGGTGCCCGAGCCGGTCAGCAGAAAAATATCGTTCTTGGTCTGGAACATTTCTTTCAGCTTAGGTGTAATATCACGGATAATCTCGGCAAATTCCTTGCCCCGGTGATTTATCATCTGCCGACCTATAGCTTTTAGAACCTCTGGCGGACAAGGTGTGGGCCCTGGTATTCTTAACTGTTGCATTTTAAGCCTCCGTCTTTGTTTATTTTAAATCAAGTAGAAGCAAAACGACGTTTGCCTACCTTGATTATCTGTCCTGGCGGTTCCTTTGACATGTCTATGTCCTCAGTAACGATTTGCCCATTTTTCTCAATAGCGCCCTGAGCCAGGAGACGCCTCGCCTCCGAGCGACTCATGGTAAGGCCAGCTCTGGTTAGTTCGACTGTGAGCGTGGCTCTGAGGCCAATCGCGGTACTCAGCTTTACCACTTCTTCTGGGGCCTCTCCTTTCTGGAACACCTTAGTAAAATAGTCTTCAGCTTCACAGGCAGCTTGAGCGCTATGGAACTGGGTTACAATTTCATAAGCTAATCGCTTTTTGACGACCATCGGGTTGATTGACTGGTTAGCCATCCGCCCCCTGAACTCGGCAACTTCATCGTCTGGAACATCGGACACCAGTTCAAGATAATCAATAATAAGGCTATCGGGAATTGACATGATTTTACCATAAATTTCGTTTGGTGGCTCAGCAACACCTATGTAATTGCCCAGACTCTTGCTCATCTTCTGGCTGCCATCGGTGCCAATAAGCAGTGGAACGAGAAACACCTGCTGAGGCTGTTGCCCCATCATCTGCTGCAATTCCCTGCCGACAAGGCAATTGAATTTCTGGTCGGTACCACCGAATTCGACATCAGCTTCAATAGCTACTGAATCATAAGCCTGAAGCAAAG
>VGNY01000040.1 GCA_016865895.1 Chloroflexota bacterium
TTGCAAGAGGCGTTGCGGTGTTACTGGTTTGTTCACCTTATTGTTAATTTTATCGAGCTACCTCAGGTGGGCAGTGGAATAAGGTTTGACCAATGTTTCAATTGCTTCTATGAGGAAGACGTGAAAGAGGGCAGACTGAATAGAGAGCAGGCTCAAGAGCTGGTTGAATTTCTCTTCGTAAAGTTTCAGGAGACCGGCTTCTTACATGCGCCTATATGGTCGGGTTTTGGTGGGGGCGCTCTAGGTTTCCAAACGGTCACAATTGGTGGGACAGATTCTGAAGGCCGGGACATAACTAATGAAATGAGCTACATAGTTTTAGATGCATGTAAAAGCGTCAGAGCCATAGTTCCTCCATTAGCTCTAAGATGGCATGATGAAATGCCCAAGAAGCTGGTTGACAAGGCTATTGAGGTAATGGCTTCAGGAATGCCTCAGCCAGCCATCTTCAATGACAAGGTAGTCATATTGAGATTGGTGAGCCTTGGTTGTCCCATTGAAGATGCCAGGAGCTATTCCATTAACAATTGTATGGTACCGACTGTTCCAGGAAAGAACTTCAATCATATTTCAGCCTGGGCTGGTGGCATACCTGTTCCTCTATGCTTGAATGCGGCGTTAGGGATCGAACCTCTGGCGATATTTGGCAAAACAGGTGAAAAAACCATAGCGCCGGCTAATCTAATCTCGATGGAGGAATTGCTCGATGCCACAATCGAAAACTACCGATGGCTTGTGCATCGTCTGGTTCTTATGGGAAATATCACCGACGCTCTTTATAAAGAATATGCGCCGAGGCCATTTTTGTCAGCAGTGATAGATGATTGTATTGAGAGGGCACAAGATGTTAGGGAATGGAATTATATTCCAGATTACAGAGATATAACCCTCTTCGGCCTTAACACTGTTGCTGATTCTTTGGCAACTGTAAAGAAACTGGTTTTTGATGAGAAGAAGGTGTCTATGGAGAAATTAGTCGAGGCGTTAAAGAATAACTGGCAGGGCTACGAGGAACTTCACCAAGCGTGCCTTAATGCTCCAAAGTTCGGTAATGATGATGATTATGTTGATTTAATATCACGCGAGGTAGCGAGACGAATCTCCGAAGAGACCAGGAAATGCAAAACCAACCTGGGAACTTCTGTTACAGTGGATGGCACAGCGGCGACAGCTTGGTGGAGCTTCGGGCGTGTCTGTGCAGCCACACCGGATGGTAGAAGAGCAGGTGATGCTTTTAATGACGGGACGATTTCGCCGATGGCTGGCATGGACAAAAGAGGACCTACAGCGGTGCTGAAGTCGGTCTCAAAAGTTGACCCACTGATAAGCTGGAATCATCTATTCAACCAGACTTTTATGCCTCAATACCTCACTGGCCGTAATGCTGAGCTGTTTGCCCAATATTTGAAAACCTTTGCCGACTTAGGAATTCACCATATTCAGTTTACTACGGTAGGTAGAGATATTTTGGAAGATGCACAAGAGCATCCGGAAAAATATCCCAATTTGATGGTGCGGGTGGCTGGATTTGCTGCCTACTTTATAGACCTAGACAAGCGGATACAGGATTCAATTATTGCCAGAACTCCACAGTGCCTCTAGCCTGCCGAAAGGAAGAAAGTGACTCACTTGCGCACCGAAAAAAATGAGACTGGCAGAAAGGGGCTGGTGTTTAGCATTCAGCGGTATAGCATCCATGATGGCCCTGGAATTAGAACGACAGTATTCTTTAAAGGTTGTCCACTGAGATGTAAATGGTGCTCTAATCCGGAATCATTGAACCCCTATCCCGAAATCATGGTTAGAGAAGCAAAGTGTAATGGCTGTGGCAAGTGTTTAGAAATTTGTTCCCGTGAGGCTATCGTTCTGAATAACGACAGTGTGCATGTAGACAGGTCAAAATGTAATTTGTGCATGAAGTGTGTGGATGTTTGTCTCCCTAGTGCAATAGAAATAACAGGTCGGTATATGAATGTGGAGGAGGTGGTAGATGAGTGCAGCAAAGACGAGCTATTTTATCGCAATTCAGGTGGTGGTGTGACCTTGTCTGGTGGTGAACCCCTATACCAGCCAGAATTTGCCCTGAATCTACTGAGGACATGTAAGGAGAAGGGACTCAGCACGGCCATTGATACTAGCGGTTATATCAGTTGGAAAGTGCTAGATAAAGTCCTACATTGCACAGATTTGGTTCTCTATGATATTAAGCATATAGATTCGGAGATGCATTACAGAGGCACAGGTATCAAAAACGACCTTATTCTCAAAAACCTTAAACAGGTTGTTGACATCAAACTAGCTAGGGTCTGGATAAGAATCCCAATCATTCCTAACTTCAATGATTCGGAGCAATATATAGAGAAATTAGCTGCATTTATTAGCGAGATGCCTGTGGAAAAGATTTCGCTATTAGGTTATCATGAGTGGGGCAAGCCGAAGTATGAATTTCTGGGCAGAGATTATCCACTTAATGGCTCAGCTTCTCTGAGCCAAGAAAGGTTACAGAGCTTGAGCGACATTATGCAGTCTAAAGGGTTGGAAGTTACCGTTGGCTACTAGAACTGCGTGTTTAGAGAGAAGAATAACTTGCAGGTTGTGGTTAACACACCATAAAGAAACTTTGTGTGGAGGTGAAAAGGGAAAAATTTATAACAGCTATACATACTGGAAATTGAAAGTAAACTAAACGGGAGGTGAAAATCAACAATGAATAGAGCTAAGGTCGTATTGTTTGCAGTCGTTGTGATGTCGGCTTTAATAGTGTTGCCTCTAGTTGGATGTGCTCCTAGTGCAGCGCCAAAAGAGAAATATGTCACCTTTTTGAGCTTGAGCGACTTAACTGGACCTGGAGCTGGCCTCGTTTTCCCGGTTGTCGAGGCTATGAACGTCGGATTTGAGGGCATAAATGCAAAGGGTGGTGTCGATGGCGTGAAGCTGAATGTGATTACCGTGGATACACGCTATGATACGGCTCGAACGACATCAGCCTACAAGAGATATCGAACTGAACATAAGGTTATTTATGCTTTTATTCCGCTTACCCCTGGCGTCAAAGCGTTAGAACCATTGATGAAAGCGGATAAAGTGCCTGCAATGACGCCTGCTGATGGCGAGTTTCAGGCCAAAATCGGCTGGGTCTTCCTCGCCGCACTGCCTTATCAAGATGGTTTTGCTGCTTCTCTTGATTGGATGATACAAGACTGGAAGGCGAAGGGGAATCCAGGGATGCCTACAGTGGGCTATATGTCCTGGGATAGCGCATACGGCAGAGAAGCTCTGCGTGGTGGTAAGGAATATGCCGAAAAAATCGGCATAAAGTTGCTGAATCCGGAGTTTTTCCCTACTGGCACTGCTGACCACACTGTGTGGCTGAGCAGAATTAATGATTCTGGCGCCAATTATTGCTTCATAGGTGGTGTTGACCCAACGCAGAGCCTGATTTTACGGGATGCCTATAAGCTGGGGCTGACCAAGAAAATCCAGTTTGTTAGTGATTTCTGGGGGCTTGACGAAAATGTTGGCCTTAAAGTGCATCCCGAGGCTACGGAAGGTGCCGTACTTGTTAGCCCATTTGTTCGTGGGGATGAAGGCCGCAAGATTCCCTATGTTGCTGAGGCGTGGAACAGACATATGAAGGCTCCAATAAGCGAGTCGAAAGCTTTATTCCCAGGTGGCCTACTCCTAACGAGGCATGTCGAGCAGGCGTTGAAGACAGCCTTTGAGGATGTCGGCTATGACAAGATGGATGGTGAAGCGATGTATAAGGCTTATCAAAAGCTAACAGGATTTGATTCCGAAGGCGTGATGGGTCCTGGGTGTGCCTATAGCCCGACAAGTCGTAAGTCAACCGAGTTTGTCAGGTTCTACCGGGTGCAGAGTGGCAAAACAGTCTCGATAACCGACTGGGTGAAAGCACCCGACGCCGTATCTCTTTACCCAAACTGGTAGATGACAATGAGTAAAGTGAGAGGAGGAAAAATATGAGACGGTTTAAATTAAGTGAAGTAATTGTTGTGACTTTAGCCGTGTTTTTGTTGGTGCTGCCGTTAGCCGGTTGTGCCAAAAAGGTACCACCTCCACCCCCCCCTGCCGGGACTATTAGTGTGCAGCCAGCTAAGATTGACCAGGCCATGCTGAAACCACTATTGCCGGCAGTTGCCAAAGCTGCCGGTCTCCCTGAGGCAGCAGCCGCAGCATTGCCTCCTTGCCTAAGTATCCTGGCTATTCCCGTGAAGTTCAGTGGCTCAGACTGGCCAGCCAATGAGTTAGTCTTCATAGACTTGATTATACCTCCTGGTATTGAGGTAAAAGGTCTCACTCCTGGAGAAGACAGTGTCGGCATAGCTGTTGCCACGGCAGATACTACGGGTAAATTTGAAGTGAACATGGAGGCTACAGCAAAGCTTAATTGGTTGTTAAACACTGATTGGCTGCCCACCGTGAAACCCGACCTGACAAAAATCAAGCCGTTACCGAACCGCGTTTATACTATAAGGGCTACGGGCGTTGACCCTCTAACGGTTGTTACCACTACATGGGAGTTAGAGCTATTGCCACCAGCTGAGAAACCAGCAGAGAAGCCGCCGGCAGAAAAACCAGCGGAGGGCAAGCTCTCCTTTGAAGCTGCAGAGTACACTAATGCTGAACTCGGTTTCTCCGTCAAATATCCCAAGGACTGGAAGCAGGATAAATCTGAAACCCTCCTATTTTATGCTGCATCACCGAGTATGGTACCAGTTATATTTGTTGATGCTGAGGAGGCTGCTACCTTTGCCGAGGCGCTCAAGAAATCGCTTGAAGGAGCTGGTGGATCAGGCTTCAAAGTTGTCTCTGAGAAAGAAACTACTCTGGCCGATGGTACTAAAGCCACCGCGGCAGCGATTGAAGTAACATTGAGAGGTTTTGGGGCTAAAGGCTTTGCTCTGGGGGCAAAGAAGGATGCCAAATGGATATTGGTTACAGTAGGCACCGTGGAAATGCTGGCGAAATATGACGAAGCTAAATTTTCGGAAATTGCTCACACCTTGCAATTCAAAAAGTGACAAGCGGCTATACTGAAGTGGAGAAATACTAGTTGAATCAGTATTAGCAAAAGGTGGAGCACGCCAGTTCAATGAAGGGAGGTGAAAGAGCCAAAAATTAAAGAATGATTAGCTATAAAAAGCACGGAACCAAAAACTCAGGGAAGGTAAAAAATAATAGATGATAAAAGCAAAGTGGATACTGTTCGTTGCCGTGGTAATGTCCATAGTACTCATGTTGCCTTTAGCAGGATGTGCCCCAAAGGCACCAACGGAAAAGCCAGTGCCTGCTGTGCTTTCCTTTGAAGCCGCTGAGTACACCAATACTGAGTACGGCTTCTCTGTAAAATATCCGAAGGAATGGGTAGAGCAGCCAATCACAGAGCCACTACCTACTATCTTCTATGCTGCTGCGCCAGCTCGGGTACCCATATTTATTATCAGTGTCGTAGAAGGTGCTACCTTTACTGATGCGCTTAATGCAGCAGTTAGTGGTGCTGATGGCACAGACGTTGCAATTAAATCGGAGAGTGAGACGAAGCTCGCAGATGGCACCAAAGCTTACCAGGCTGTGTATAAATTCAAGCACCCTGCAGCTCCGATGGCACTTGATACCTACTCCCTTGGAGCCATGAAAGCTAATAAATGGTTAGTTGTTACGGTAGCTACCGTGGGTCTTCTGGCTAAGTTTGACGAGGCGATGTTTTCGGAAATAGGTCACACGCTACAATTCAAAAAGTAAGCGTATTGCAGGTTGGCAGGCAGTTAGGAACATAAATAATAGCAAAAGGAGAAGCCTGGTGGTCAAGGCTAAGTTTTGCTATTTCTCAAAATCCATTTTCCTAATCCTGCGACACAATAGATAAGGAGGCCACCCGTGGAATATGAAGGACTTAAGTTAGAGAAGTCGGAGGGTATTGCCATTCTAACCCTAAATCGCCCCCAGAAACTGAACGCGATTACTGTAGAAATGGGTGCTGTTGGGCTTTCTGGTCTATTGAGAGAGATTCAAGAAGACGATGATGTCAGGGTATTGATTATCACCGGAGCGGGCAGAGGATTTTGTGTTGGCGCGGATGTCAATACTCTGTCTTCACTTACTCAACTTGCCTCGAAATTGAAAAGACAGGAAAGGCTTCAGGCCGTTGGTGCCTTTGCTCTGCTGCTCTATAATTTGGAAAAACCGGTCATCTCCGCGATAAATGGTGTGGCTGCAGGAGCCGGTGTGTCAATAACTCTCCTTTCAGATATCAGAATCGCTTCTGAGAATGCCAGGTTTGGCATGGTCTTTGTGGAGAGGGGTTTGATTCCGGACTGCGGAGCTACCTTCTTAATGCCGAGATTGCTGGGCACCGGTAAATCGTTTGAGTTGATGTATACTGGTGATGTCATTGGTGCTAAAGAGGCAGAGCGTATAGGCTTGGTAGACAGGGTTGTTCCACATGACAAGTTGATGGATGAGACCACGGCCCTAGCTAAGAGGCTAGCTAAAGCGCCACCGTTGGCGCTGGCACAAATCAGGCGTGCTGTTCACAGTGGATTGTTGAATAACCTTGAGCAGCAGCTATATTTTGAAACATACGCCCAGAACTTCCTTTTCGGGACAGAGGATTTTCTGGAGGGAGTTAATTCATTCTTGGAGAAGCGAGAGCCGCAATTCAAAGGGCGGTGATAGAAGTCATTGAAGGCAGTCAGTAACAACAAGGCAAGGAGGCAAAAGTGAAGGATTATGATGTTGTAGTCATTGGTGCCGGTTTGGGAGGTCTTTCCTCGGCAACCTTCCTGGCCAAAGCGGGGAAGAAGGTATTGCTTCTGGAAAAGCATAATGTTCCCGGAGGATATGCCTCCTCCTTTACTCGAGGACGTTTTGAGTTCGAGATTGCACTTCACGAACTCTCTGGGCTGGGAAGCGAGAGCAATAAGGGACCTGTCTGGCGGATTTTGAAAGAATATGGGGTAATTCCAAGGGTGGAGTTTATCCCTATTCCGGATTTTTATCGTGCTGTTGTCCTCCCAGATGTGGATGTCATCGTGCCTATCGGGCGTCAAAACTTTGAGGAAACACTTTGTAACCAGTTTCCTAAAGACGCTGATGGAATCAAGCAATTCAGCGCTACGATGTTTGATTTTGCTGAAGAGGCACTGAGGGCAAATCGTGTAGGGATGAAGGCAGTTATGGAAGAGCCATCCAAATTCTCCACACTCCTTGCCAATTACGGCCGTACATTGACAGAAGTACTCAATCCATTGGTATCTGATGACAGGGCGCGCGCTGTGTTAAGCGAGACTTGTGGCTATTATTGCCAACCTCCATCGAAGATGTCATTTCTCATCTATGCTTTAGGCACGGTGAGTTATCTCAGGTTCGGGCCAGCGCATATAAAAGGGAAGTCACAGGCATTGTCTCAAGCCTTCGTTGATGCAATTGAGGAATATGGTGGCAATGTGTGGCTAAATAATGGGGCAGCACGTATTCTCACTTCTAGTGGCGGAGTCAGGGGTGTGGTGGCCGAAGATGGCACCGAGATTGCTTGCAAATACGTGGTGTGTAATGCTAACCCTTTGATGACCTGCCTTGACTTCATTGGGAAGGAAAATATCCCTGGCTGGTACTTAAAGCGTCTGGGGGCATGGTCTGGGGGTGCATCCACTTTCAATGTCTATTTAGGCTTATATTGTACCTGTTCAGAACTCGGACTTAATACACACGAGAATTTTATCAATATTGGGACTGACTTAGACAAACAGCACGAGAGTATGAGACACAGCATCAACCTTGAACCTTATGGAGCAGCAGTTACAGCTTACAACGTGGTGGATGAAGAATTTTCTCCACCCGGTACTGCATCGTTGGTTCTCACTACGTTGGCTTATGCGGAACCATGGCTAAAGCTCTCCCCGTCTGAGTATATAAAAATGAAGGACCTGCTAGCAGACAAGTTTATTGGTCTTGCGGAGAGGATAGCACCCGGCCTGAGAGACCATATTGAGGTGATGGAAATCGCTACTCCCTTGACTAATGTAAGGTACACCGGAAATCCAGGTGGTAGCATCATTGGATTTGACGAAAACTATCAAGGCACAGGGCAGGTGCATCTGCCCAATCGCGGGCCGTTGGAGGGTCTCTATTTCGCTGGCGCATGGGTGAACATAGGTGGTGGTTTTGAGACGTGCATTGTCTCTGGATATCTAGCGGCTAAGGAAGCATTAGAAGATATGGAACGAGAAGGGCGTGATGTAACTATAATGGAGAAGTTGCAGAGCCAACTGACCAAACAAGCGGAGAGAGCACCTCAATTGAAGGATACCCTTCTGGCTCAGGCTAAAAAGACTGTGGCCAAACTACATCCCGACCGTGTTTCACTGAAGGTCAAGGATGTCATAGAGGAGACCCAAAGCACTAAGACCTTGCGGATGGTATCAGTGGAGGGGACACTGCCCTATTTCAGGGCAGGTCAGTACATCAATTTGTTTGTTAACATCGATGGAATTTTAACCTCACGTCCTTACAGTATCTCATCTGTTCCCGGGAAACCCTATTATGATATCACCGTGCGCCGGATGGAACCAGGCTTTGTCTCTCATTATCTTTTGGACAGGGTAACGGTAGGCGACACTTTCGAATCAACTGGTCCGAACGGAAGCTTCTACTACGAACCGCTGATAGAAACCCCTGACCTAGTGTTTCTTGCAGGTGGAAGTGGTATAACGCCCTTTATGTCCATAATCAGAGAAGTGACTCAGAAGCAATCGCCTGTAAATATCCATCTGCTTTACGGCAGCCGAAACCACACAGATATAATCTTCGGGGATGAGTTGAGGAAACTTGCGGCGAAACACCAGAACATAAAGGTGGACTTTGTTATCAGCGAACCCCCGCAGGGATGGTCAGGGCTTTGTGGTCTACTGGATGCGAAAATGATTTCATCTCTGGTAGGCTCAGTCGAGGGTAAGAGGTTTTTCCTGTGTGGCCCGGTCCAGATGCACATCCTATGTGAGGAAGCACTCAAAACGTTAGGAGTACCCTCAAGGCTTATAAAGAAGGAGGCTTACGGCCCACCGGCGGACATTACATTAGAACCCGGATGGCCAGGGATCTCACCGAAGACTGAATTTGAGGTTATCGAGGAGAGGTCTGGTCGAAGTCTAAAAGCTAGGGCGGGTGAGCCGCTGATGATATCGCTGGAACGTGCTGGACTGGTTGTTCCAGCTATCTGTCGCTCTGGAGAATGCACTGCTTGCAGGACACGGCTCGTTGTCGGCAAGGTCTTCGCTCCGGCGAGGGTGCACCGACGCTGGGTGGATGAAAAGTCCAACTATATCCACCCCTGCATGAGTTACCCACTGGAGAATCTGTGTATCAGGTTGTAACTCTATTGCTGTAAGATATTCAATATGTAAGGAGGTGGCAAATGGCAGAGGTTAAAGTTAAAAAGGGGGAGGAGCTTAATGGATTGGGTACAATGCTCAAGGAGATTATGGACACAAATCTTAAAGACCCCAAAAAATACAAGAGTGTTGAGAAATTAAAAGCTAGTGTGGTCATTAGAGAGGCCACCTCTGGTGTAGCCGTCACACTTAATTTCAAGCAGGGTGAGATAGGGATACAAAATGATGCTATAGATAAGCCCACTGCATATATGGAAGCTGGATTTGAGAATTTAGCTTATATTAGTTCTGGCCAAATCAGCCCAATAATGGCAATGCTCACCGGCAAGCTGAAGGCTAGGGGTAATCCTTTGGCATTACTGAAAATCTCGAATATAACGGTGCTCAAGTAGGGCTGATTCCTCAAGGTGTCTCAAATTCTTAGCTTTTGATAAAAGTCTCGGTTTCTTTGTGGTTAGCTAATGTTCAGAGAAGGGAGGTGGGAATGGTTGTCGTGTAGCTCCTGATTACTAAAAACGTGCTATAATTGGTCGCAGAATACGAATGAAGGAGGAGGTTAAAAACAATGGCTATTTTGTTCGGGACACAAGAGTGGGCGGATGCACTGAAAAAGGCAGTGGAAGCTAGCCAGGCATACAAAGAGGCAGCTAAAAACTGGGAAGGAGATATATATATTATCGTAGAACCTGATGCATCTTACAAATACAGGAACATCATGTATCTTGACCTGTGGCATGGCGAATGCCGTGAAGCCTGTCTGATTAAGGACGAAAACGAGAAGTCGCCGAAATACCGCATATTTGGACCATTCACCAACATGAAGCAAATACTGGACAAAAAGGTTGACCCAGTCCAGTCTATGATGACTGGCAAGGTCAAGGTCAAAGGTGACATGGCCCAAATCATGAGAATGCCCAGAGCAGCTGTGGAACTGGTGAACTGTATGACCGCGTTCGAGACCGTGTTTCCTGAGTAGACAATCATCCTAAAGTGAAGCTAAATCTGGGCGCGTTATCACTATTAGTGTTTAACATAATGTAATATATTAAAACCAATTTATGGAGAGGAGGTAGCTATGTGGTACTTTGTGGTTCCGGAGGTGGTTTTTGGGCAAGACGCGCTGAGTCGCCTGGCTGAATTGAAGGGAAAGTCCGCGTTCATCGTTACTGATAAAAACATAGTAAACTTAGGCCTAATTGATAAAGTTAAGGAACAGCTTTCTCAAGCAGGGATAACGAGCAAGGTGTTTGATGAGGTTGAGCCAGACCCATCGCTACAGACGGTAAGAAAAGGGATATCTTTGATGAGCCAGCATAAGCCAGATTGGGTGGTGGCGGTAGGTGGAGGCTCAGTAATGGATGCAGCCAAGGCGATGAGGGTAGAATATGAAAGGCCAGACATAAAGGCAGAGGAAATAAACCCATTTATCTCGGATTTGGGGTTAGGTATCAAGTGTAAGCTTGTTTGTGTTGCCACAACTTCAGGCACAGGTGCTGAGGCAACCTTTGCGGTAGTGTTGACCGATACGGCTGACCAGAGGAAGCTGAGTCTTATTAATCGCGAGATTGTTCCTGACATTGCTATTGTAGACCCAGAGCTTGCACGAGCGATGCCCCCAGGAATCACCTCGAATACAGGCATGGATGCGCTGACCCATGCCGTGGAGGGATTTAGTTGTACTTGGAAAAACGATTTCACCGATGGTCTCTGCATCAGGGCTATCCAGCTTATTTTTGTGTATCTCCCTAGAGCGGTAAAAGATGGTAATGATATGGAAGCCAGAGAGAAAATGCACAATGCCGCTTGTATCGCAGGTATCGGTTTTATCAATGCACTGGCAGCGCTGGCACATGCTACTGGCCATTCTCTGGGCGCTGTTTTCCATACACCGCATGGTAGAGCAGTGGGGTTGTTTCTGCCCTATACCATCGAGTTCATCGGTGAGGCTCGTGAGGAACTCTGGGCAGAGATAGTCTATTCTCTTAAACTGGAAGTGCCTAAGGGGAAAAAAGCAGCATCAGTTCTGGCTCAGGCGATACGTGACCTGGCCCGAACTATTAAGGAGCCGCTGAGCCTTAAAGAACTAGGTATACCATCGGACAAATTAAATAGTTCCATGCAGAAGCTGATAGACAACACCATGGCCGATGGTTCACTGATTGTTTCTGCCAGAGTACCTAATGAGGAAGAAACTGAAAAATTGTTCCGCTATGCCTATGAGGGCAAATCCATAGACTTTTGAGGCGAGTAGCAATAATCTATTGGTACTGTAGTTGCGACCCTTTAGGGATGCCTGGGGTGGAGTTTGGAGTGGGGCTAAAGCCTCGCACTACATTTCTTGGCAGATAAGAATAAAGATAAAAAAGGAGGCAGGAAAATGTTCGGTTATATAGGGAGGATTTTAAGGGTTGATTTATCAGACGGTAAGGTCTTGGAAGAAGGTCTGAAAGAGGGCGACTGTAAGATGTTCCTGGGTGGCAGCGGGTTGGCAACTAAGTATCTCTTTGACGAAGTGCCAAAGGGTGCTGACCCGTTAGGTCCAGACAATGAACTCATATTTATGACCGGGCCCTTAACCGGTACGGAATCTCCCAGCGCCGGAAGGTATTGTGTGGTTGCCAAGTCCCCTCTTACCGGCTTCTGGGGAGAGGCAAACTCAGGTGGCAATTGGGGCGTACATCTTAAGTGTTCGGGCTTTGACGGGATTATATTTAAAGGTATTTCACCCAAGCCGGTTTATCTAGTCATCGATGATGGAAAAGCCGAGCTTAAAGATGCCAAGAGTATCTGGGGCAAAGGTGTTGCTGAAACCAATAGATTAATCAAAGAAGAACTAGGTGAGGACTTCCAGGTTGCTTGTATCGGTATATCTGGTGAGAATCTGGTTAGATATGCTTGTATTATCAACGACTTGCACCGGGCACCTGGAAGATGCGGCATGGGGACTGTGATGGGCTCGAAACGCCTGAAGGCTATCGCAGTAAGAGGGACGCAAGAAATTAAGGCGGCGAATAAGGAAGTCTTCAGCGAAATCTCAAAGAGGAACTATGACCTGGTTAATGAAAGCATGCTGAAGATTACGCTAGAAACGTATGGAACAGCTATGGCTACCGACCTAATAAATGTCAGGGGCGGATTTCCTACCAGGAACTGGCAGACAGGTGTTTTCCTCGATATAGAGAAAATAAGCGGAATCACACTGGAAAGCACGCTTCTCGTGGATAGAAAACATTGCTATGCCTGCCCGATTAGTTGTTGCCGGGTAAGCGTGGTGAAAAGCGGCCCCTATGCCTGCAAAGGCGAAGGGCCGGAGTATGAAAGCATAGGGGCTTTTGGTGGCATGTGCGCACTGGAAAATCTGGAGGCGGTAACACTGGCACATAATCTGTGTGATGATTATGGGCTCGATGTTATTTCTACGGGGAGCACAATAGCTTTTGCCATAGAGTGCTACGAAAAGGGAATATTGACCAAAGCAGATACAGACGGGCTGGAACTGAAATTCGGTGACCCTGATATTGTCATTCATCTGATACACAATATAGCGAAGAGAGAAGGTATCGGTGATTTGCTAGCCGAAGGGTCAAAGAGGGTGGCAGAAAAGCTAGACAAGGGAGCAGAAAGATTTGCCATGCATGTTAAAGGCCTGGAGATGCCAGCATATGACCCAAGGGCAGCTAAAATATGCGGTCTGGCATTTGTCACGGCGAACCGTGGCGGTGACCATATCACAGCTTATGTTGAAGGCCCAGCCTTTATAGATATCCCATTCCTTTGCGTTGAAGATAGCAAAATTGAGGACCCGATGGTAGAGAATCCCGCTGAGACCAAAGTCGTCAAGGACCTGGAGGATGCCAATACGGTTTTCGATTCCATGGGGACATGCAAATTTATGGGAATGGCATTGGCTACGGAAGATTGGGTTGATATGATAGCCAACTGTGTCGGCTGGGAATTTACTGTGAGTGATTTCAGGAAGCTCGGGGAGAGGGTTTACAACCTGGCCAGAGCTTTCAGCGTAAGGGAAGGCTTGACCAGAGCTGATGATACACTACCCAAGCGATTATTGGAGGAGCCGCTGCCTGAAGGTGCCGCTGAGGGAGAAAAAGTACAGAAACTTGATGAGATGTTAGATGCCTACTATGAATTCAGAGGCTGGAATAAAAGGAGCGGCAGACCAACTCCAGAAAAGCTCAAGGAGCTGGGTCTGGAATATGTTATCAATAAGATGTAGGGGTAAAATTATGGTTACTATGGCTGAAAAACCCTGGCTAAAGCAGTATAGGTTAGGACCATACAAGCTTCCGCAGACGAAAGAACCTTATCCCAAGATAACTGTTCACAGCCTTTTGGACGCCTCGTCAGCCGAGTTTCCTGACAAGGCTGCCTGCTTCTATCTGGGAAAAGAAATCAGCTACAGCGAGATGAAGATTCTTACCGATAGGTTAGCGGCGGCACTGGCTGATTTAGGTGTTAAGAAGGGCGACAAGGTAGCCACGGTTTTGCCTAATTGCCCGCAGTTTATGATAAGCGATTTCGGGATAATGAAAGCCGGAGCTGCCCATGTCCCATGCAGCGTAATGCACAAAGCTGCTGATTTGGTATACGAGGTAGGCGACTCTGGGGCTGAAACGGTGATTTGCTCTGATATGTCTCTGGAACTGGTCAACTCAATAAAAGACAAGACCAAAATCAACAACATAATAGTTACCTCAGTCATGGATTATTCGTCTGAAGAGCCGGAGTTGAAGAAGACACCGGGTGCCTATCAATTTCGTGATTTAATAGCCGGTCATGAGCCCAAGCCCCCACAGGTTGATATAGACCCGATGAAAGATTTGGCTGTTCTGCCATTCACCGGCGGTGCCACCGGTTTGCCTAAGGGTGTGATGATAACTCACTATAATCGGGTAGCGGCAGTGATACAGATTGCGTGGGCCTATGAGCCCTTAAAGGTTGGAATCAGGGGTAAGACTTCGGGCATGATACCCATTCCGCTTTTTCACGCTTACGGGCACGGAATGATGCACTTTGGTGTTTACTGGGGTCTAAAGGGATACTTGATTCCTGACCCAAGGGATACTGATATGTTGGTGCAGATGCTGATGAAGTATCGCCCCTTTTTCTGTGCCTGCGTGCCTACACAATACTCGCGGCTTGTTGCTAAAGGACTTGGAAGGCTCAGCACCATGTTCGTGTCTACAACAGCGGCTCTGGCCCCGGAGATTGCTCAGAAATTCAGGCAGGAAACTGGCGTGCCCATAACTGAAGCCTATGGTTTAACTGAAACCGGTGGTGGCACGCACATGAACCTTTCGTCTTTCGCCAAAATCACAGGCTTCATGCCATTCGAGAAGTTTGGCTCTATAGGTGTACCTCTACCGGACACGGATGTTAAAATTGTCGATTTGGACACTGGTGAGGAGGCTGTCCCTGGGAAGGAGGGCGAGCTATGGGTTCGTGGACCACAGGTCATGATTGGCTACTGGCCAGAAATTGGCAAAGGACTGGTTGATGGCTGGCTGCCAACCGGCGATGTGGTAAAAATGGAAGAAGATGGCTATTTTTACATTACAGACCGGGTCAAGGATATGGCAAATATATCCGGACTCAAAGTCTATACTAGGCTGGTTGATGATGTACTCTATGAACATCCGGCGGTTGGCGATGCTGTGGCAATTGGAATTCCGGACCCAGAACGTCCGGGCAGCGAAAGGATCAAAGCTTTTATCAGGCTAAAAAAGGAATACGAGGGTAAGGTGACATCTGAAGATATAATCGGCCACTGCCGGGAGAAGCTCCCCGCTTATGCTGTGCCAAGGTTCATTGAGTTCAGGGAAGAGTTACCTCTAACCGTCACTCTGAAGCTTTTCAAGAGGCAATTGAGGGAGGAGGAAAAAGCCAAGATGAAAGTCAAAGGGGAACTGACTTGAGAGCTTTTGGCTTTCATTGTCTGCCATTGTGGCTGAATCGACCGAAAATGTAGTGACAGGCTCTTTTAAACTTGTCCGAATTCAATGTCAGGCTGTCCGAAAACTAAAAAACATGATTTTGCTCTCCCACTTCGATGGCAAAAAGGCTGAAAATTTATTATTTTCTCCCACTCGACAACGTTCGCATGAAGGAGAGTGTAACGGTTTCTCCTATTTTGAATTTTCGCTCTTCATTTTCGGACAGCCTGCCTACATTTGCTACGGTGATAATAAATCGCACTTTTTTCAGGTAGGTGCATAAAAATAGATGCCAAGTTACGAAGATTTGGAATCTAAAATAATTGATACCGGTAAATGTACAGTCTGTGGGGCATGTATCCTGGCATGCCCCAATTCTCATATCAGATATACTGATGGTAAGCCCAAGCGACCCAAAAGGACACTGGACTGCGTGAGCTGCAATATATGCTATGACGCTTGCTATAGGGTACGGGAGGGCCGATTGGCTGATATAGAAGCCATAATACTAGGTTCAGAAAAGCAGGAGAGTATAGGTGTGCACAGGCGTATTTTGACAGCTCGAATAAAAGGGCAGAAAGCAGGAGCTTGCCAGGATGGCGGCATCGTTACCGCTTTGTTGATTTATAGTTTGGACCAAGGCATCATAGATGGAGCTTTGGTTGTGGGAAGGGATGGGTGGATGCCAGTAGCTTCGATAGCTAAGACGAGAGAGGAGATTATCGCCTCAGCCGGCACCAAATACGGTGTAGTTCCGGTGCTAAAGGAGATCAGAGAGGCTGTTATTGACCATGGACTGAGCAAGATTTGTGTTGTGGGTTCACCTTGCCACATCCAATCTATCAGGTATCTAAAAAACAGAGGCCTGCCGCTAGCCTCGTCAGTTAAACTTACCATAGGCCTGTTTTGCCGTGAGAACTACTATTATCACTGTATTACCGAGAAAGCCAGCAGCAAGGGGATAAATGTTGACCAGATAGACAAGCTCAATGTTGCTGATGAGTTCAACATATATGCCAACGGCAAGAAGCTGTCCTTTCCCATAACAGAGGTTAAGAGCTGTGTTCCCAAGCATTGTCTGATTTGCGAAGACTTTGCCAGCGAACTGGCCGACATCTCAGTCGGCAGTGATGGCTCACCGGAAGGGTGGTCAACCGTTATTATCAGGACTGAAGAAGGTGAGGCTGTCTTCTCGGGTATGGAAAGGGAAGAGCTTGTAGAGACAGTGGCAGTAGGGGGATTAGTTGACATAAGAGAAATAGCAGAGAGAAAGAGAGAGAAGGGGAAGCAAACAAAAGACATATTCAAGCTGAAAGAAGAAGGGCTGGATAAGAAAGAGACCGCGGCTAAGTTGGGGATAACAGAGGGTAGGGTGTCCCACAGGCTTGAGGGTATGTAGTGCGAGGCTTTTCCACCCCGAATGAAATCGGAGGGACAGGAGCCTTACATAACAATGAGAATCAGGCGACGATGATATTTGACAAGGCCGTCATAAAGATACTGGTACTGGAGACTTCTGGGACTAGTGAAATATATCGCGGTGTTGGAAAGCCTACGGTAGAATGGAAGAATTCTATTGGGAAGTGTGGATTTTTACTACTCAGTGAAAAATAAAGGAGGCGTTCTCATGAGGTCAGGCATGCGATATTGGGCAGCATTTTTACTTATAGTTCTTATTGCTCTCTCAGGCTGTGTATCACCACCAGCGCTAACAGTCACACTGGAGACGCCAACGAATGGCGGCTCAGTTCCATCACTAACACCGATGTTAGCTTGGAGTTGCTCCGGGCCAGCCAATTCGTATCATCTTCAAGTAGCAAGCGATGCTAATTTTCAGAGCGTGATTATCGATGTAATAAACCTGGGAAATGTAAGTTATACCATACCTTTAGGGAACTTAAGCCCAGACCAGACCTATTACTGGCGGGTGAGCGCTACTACGGACGGTCGGGCGTCAGGTTGGTCAGCCTACTCTTCTTTCAAAACTCAGGCCATTAGAGGCACTACTGTAAAGGTGAATGCCACGGTTGATGGTGCACCTTGGTCAGGAACAGTTAATTACACAATAAGTGGTGCCAGGACCGATTCAAGCTCTTCTGTGCCTATGAATTTTACTGAGCTTCCTGTTGGAACTTATACTATTACTTATAACTCTGGTGCTCCTCCTGGGGCAACCTTAGTCAGTATCATACCATCACCAACACAGACTCTGCCTTCTGGCGGCACCATAACCTTCACCTTGAATTTCCACAAGCAAGTCACTAGTGCTATAATGGTGAAAGCCACTGTTGATGGCACGCCATGGTCAGGCGCAGTTAATTACAGTATATCAGGGCTAAAGGCTGATGCCGGCTATACTGTACCCCAAAACCTTGATAACTATCCTGCTGGAATTTATATCCTGACTTATAATTATGGTGGTCCTGCTGGGGCAACCCTAGTCAGTATCACACCATCACCAACACAGAGTTTATCCACAGGTGGTGCTATAAACTTCACCTTAAATTTCCAGAGACAACTTACTGGCGTCATAACAGTTAATGCTGTGGTAGATGGTTCACCATGGTCAGGACCATGCAACTATACTATAACTGGTCCCGCAACAAACTATGGCACTTCCACGCCACAGAACTTTGTTAATCAACCTGCCGGGGTCTATACTCTCACCTATAATTCAGGTGGTCCCCCAGGAGCAATGATAACGGGTATCACACCATCACCAACACAGAGTTTATCCACAGGTGGTGCTATAAACTTCACCTTAAATTTCCAGAGACAACTTACTGGCGTCATAACAGTTAATGCTGTGGTAGATGGTTCACCATGGTCAGGACCATGCAACTATACTATAACTGGTCCCGCAACAAACTATGGCACTTCCACACCACAGAACTTTGTTAATCAACCTGCCGGGGTCTATACTCTCACCTATAATTCAGGTGGTCCCCCAGGAGCAATGATAACGGGTATCACACCATCACCAACACAGAAATTATCCACAGGTGGTGCTATAAACTTCACCTTGAACTTCCAGAGGCAATTTGTTGGCACGATAGTAGTTAATGCCACTCTCGATGGCGCACCATGGCGAGTCGCTATCGGTTCTGGAGTGGTTAACTACACCGTCACCGGCCCAAGAACAGAGTCCAGTTCCACTATACCCCAGACCTTTAGTAGTTGCCCATCAGGGACTTACACGCTCACTTATAGTTCTGGCGGCCCCATTGGGGCGACTTTAGCCAGTATAACGCCATCACCATCGCAGAATTTACCCTCTGGCGGCACCATAGTATTCACCATGAATTTCCACGGGCAGGCTAAGGGCAGCGTAACAGTCATGGCTGTTATCGATGGTCAACCATGGTCTGGCTCTGTCAGTTATACGCTAAATGGACCTTACGTGGACTCGGGCTATTCCGTTCCTGAGACCTTTAGCAATTGCCCTCAAGGTATTTACACCCTGAGTTATATGTCAGGGGGGCCACCTTCAACAGTATTGGAAAGAATCACACCAGGACCGACGCAGAGCTTGGCACCAGGCGGCTCTGTAACCTTCACTTTGCATTTTCATTTTGTAGGTTTACCACAAGAGCCGGGACTGTTAAAGTAGTCAGTCTGGCAAATAGGGCTACTCAGAGGTGCTGGGACTGAAACTATGGGACTGCTATAAAGTCAGCTTGTGATGACCAAAGGGTTACAGATTGTCGGGTTGGTAGAGCATACAGGATAAAAGGTAGAACTTTTGAGAAGACTTTTGCCCTGGTCTACTAAAGTGCAAATCCTCTTTGACGGGCCTAAGTGTACAATAGGCAGAAGTTTTAATCTAGACTGCCTTCACCATCTCCAAATAACTGGCAGCATCACACTTTTCAGGCTTTTGTTGCATCTTATTCGGTCTTGTTGGTGGGCGATATACTAATAGTCTCATAATAAAATGGTCTCATTGAATCGCAGCATAGGCAGTCTCTGGCATAGTAAAGAAGGAGCGTACGAGGGAAGGCAATTTCTGCAGCTTCCTGAGGTGAGAAAGAACCAGTCGCTTCAAGTGGTCGGGGCCGGTTATGGGCTGTTTTCCAATGCCATGATGCTTCAGGTGATTCCAGACCTGCTCGTCGGGGTTGAGTTCTGGGGAGTATGGTGGAAGGTAAAAAAGCCGCAATCGGCCTTCAGTAGATGCGACAAATCTCGAAACTGCCATTGATTTGTGAACAGGATGACCATCAATAATCAGGAATACAGGACGAGGCCAATTATGTATGAGCCGTTTCAAGAAATCAACAAAGACATCGCCAGTAATCTTACCCTCGACCAGCATGAATCGCATGGCACCCCGTGGAGAGATGGCCGAGACCATGTTGCAGCCGAAACGGGCTCCGGTCGTGGAAACGATAGGTGTTCTGCCATGAATTGCCCACGTCTTGCCCGAGTGGAAATTGGATCGCACCCCTGCCTCGTCACCAAAGAAAATATCTGCCTTCTGCCTTTGCGCCAGAGCACGAATCTGCGGATATTCCTCTTTGATCCATATCGCAACACGTTCAGCATTTTTCTGAAAAGCACGCCAGAGTGGCTTCTGAGGGCTGAGGCCAAGTTGATTCATCAGTC
>VGNY01000041.1 GCA_016865895.1 Chloroflexota bacterium
TTGGACAAATTCTCAAGCTACTGAGTGCGGAGTATGGTAAGCGTGAATGGCAGCCGCGGCAGAGTCCGATTTCGGTGCTGGTTCGAACGATTCTCTCCCAGAATACATCGGATAGAAACTCCGGCCGAGCCTTTGAGTCGCTTCTGGCTTCTTTTGATGGTTGGGATGACATAGCTGATGCCGGTGTTGGCGAGATTGCCGATTCTATCAGGGCCGGTGGCCTAGGAGAAGTCAAAGCAGGGTATATCAAGCGGGTTCTTGAGGAGATACGGCAAAAACAAGGCGATTTTGAGCTTGGCTTTTTGAGGCGGATGTCTGTGGATGAAGCCAGGGATTGGCTGAGGCAACTACCAGGAGTGGGTATGAAGACGGCTAGCTGTGTATTGCTTTTTGCCTTGGGGATGCCGGCATTGCCGGTAGATACACATATTTTCCGAGTTGCTAGAAGATTGGAACTGGTTGGCCCCAAGGTCTCGGTGGAAAAAGCCCATAAGCTACTTGAGGAATTTGTACCACCTGACGATGTCTATCAGTTTCATGTTTTGATGATAGAGCATGGCAGACGGGTATGCAAAGCTCAGAGACCTGGCTGTGAGCAATGCGTGTTGCGGGGATTGTGTGCCGGCTGCGAGGAGCTTATTAGCAGTGTCAATCTGTAGATTGCCCACTTTTATGTGGCTTGGTACAAATTTTGGGCAAGAATCCTTTATAATAGCTATCTAGCATATCAATAGGAGGCTGCTCTATGAGGAGGACAACAAGGAACTACATCTTGGATGCTGTCTTCGGCTCGATACTGCTATTTCAGGGCATTACCGGCTTTATACTCTGGTTTATTTTGCCTGGTGGAGGCTATAGATACAGGGGAGGTTGGGGGTTGGATGAGGCACGCTCTACCTTTTTGTTTGAGCGGCACACCTGGATTGATATACATAAGTGGGTAGCGGTAGCTCTGCTAGTCGTCTTTGCTCTGCATCTTGTAATACACTGGCAGTGGATTGTCAGCATGACGAAGTCATACTTCAGGCAAGATAAAGAGGTTAGAGGATAACGGTGCGGTTTACTAATCTATTTCTAAAAAGCATCCGAAGAATCGGGCATTATTTTTTGAGGCTGAAGGCGTAGGAACAAGCTACAATCATGGCGGCGGCGAATAGCACGAGTATCAGAAATTCGACTTGAATTGGTAATGGTGAACTGGCTTGGCTGAATGTGGCCCAGCGCAAGGCATCCACTCCGTAGGTTAGTGGGTTTACATGGCTGAAGCTTTTTAGCCAGCCTGGAGCTGAAGTTAGTGGGAAGAGAGCTCCGCTGGTGAAGAACATAGGCATAATTACCAGACTCATGATGAAGTTAAATGCTTCCATGCTGTTTATAATTGAGGCAATCAACAGGCCGATACATACCAGCCCTATTGAGATGAGAATCATAGTAGGGATTAATATTATGAAAGACAAAGGGGATAGGTGGACGCCCACCAGGAAAGCAAGCGGTAGCATGATGGAACCCTGGATGAGGGCACTGGTGCCGCTGCCAAGGGCTTTACCGATGACGATGGAGGTTCGTGAGACGGGTGCCACCATTATCTCTTTCCAGAAACCGAATTCTCTATCCCATATTACAGAGATGCCAGACCAGACGGATGTAAATAGCAGAGTCATAGCGACTATTCCCGGAAATATAAAAGTCTGGTAGCTCTGTGTGCCGGACAGTTCCATGCCGCGCATACCACCGCCGAAAACTAACAGCCAGAGCACAGGCATTATCAGGGAGGAAATAATTCGCGATTTTTCGCGCCAGTATCTGGTAACCTCCCGTCGCCACAATCCATAGATTTTCTTAAACTCGCTCATCTGGTTGGTCTCCCTATCATCATATATTTTCTGAAAAGTGATTCGGCCTCTTCGGTTCTTATTTCGTGCCCTGTATAGTAAAGGAATACGTCATTTAATGTTGGGTGGTGAACGGATACCGAGCTGACCTCAACACCAATTTCGGCGGTGATTTTAATCAGTCTGGGTATAAGCTTTTCGGCATTTGAGACAGTCAATCTCAGGGTGTCCTTTGAAGCGTCTATGTATGTGGTTAGCTTGAGTTCGGTTAAGCGGGTGGCAAGTTTTTCCGGTTGGGCTGTGGTAACGGTTATGACATCGCCTTTCAGGGCAGCTTTCAAATTGGCAGGAGTGTCAACAACCTTGATTTTGCCGTAGTCAATGATGGCTACCCGGCTGCAAAGCCGGTCGGCTTCTTCCATATAATGGGTGGTGAGGATAATGGTGATTTCGGAGGACCGAGATAAGTTTTCAATATAAGTCCAGAGGTGTTCTCTAGTTTGAGGGTCGAGACCCAGAGTAGGTTCGTCAAGAAAAAGCACCTTGGGGCTGTGAAGCAACCCTCTGGCTAGTTCTAGGCGTCTTCTCATCCCGCCTGAATAGGTTTTCATGGGGTCATTAGCTCTATCTTCCAGCCCTACCAGATTCAGGACTTCTGCTACACGTCTTTTGGTTAGCTCTGTCGGTATATCGTAAAGGCAGGCGTGAAGCTGTAGGTTTTCTCTGCCGGTGAGGCGGTCGTCAATGCTTGGGTCCTGAAAAACGATGCCAATGCTGCGTCTAACATTGGCTGGCTGTTTTAATATATTGAAGCCATTTACGGTAGCAGTACCTGAGGTTGGGTTGGTTATGGTACACAGCATAGAGATGATTGTTGTTTTGCCGGCACCGTTTGGGCCGAGCAGGCCGAATACCTCGCCGTAGTCTATTGTAAGGCTTAGTTTGTCAACAGCAACGAGGTCGCCGTATTTCTTGGTTAAATTCGTGGTTTCAATGGCGAATTTTGTGGGATTATTTGTCAAGTCTCTCACCCTTTATCCCTCTCCTTCTGAGGAGGAAGTTTCTTATGGCAAGGGCTAGCCTATCCCCGGTGTGGGGAAGCGGTGGCATATAGAGACTACCTGTTCGGCTATCTCCTGTTGAATTTTCTTGTCCTCAGGGTGAGAGAGCACCTTAAGAATGAAGGAGGCGATAGTCTTCATTTCCTGTGGCCCGAACCCTCTGGTGGTGGTGGCAGGTGTGCCCAGCCTGATACCGCTGCTGATTTGTGGAGGTCTGGAGTCAAAGGGGATGGTATTCCTGTTTACCAAGATTCCAGCGGCTTCAAGAGCCTCCTGGGCAGCTTTGCCGGTTATTCCTGTTGAGGTGAGGTCAATGAGGATAAGATGGTTATCAGTGCCACCGGAGATGAGGCGTAAGCCGTTCTGCTGAAGCTCAGTGGCAAGGACTTGAGTGTTTTCTAAGACTGCTTTTTGGTAGGTGGTGAACTCGGGCTGCATAGCTTCATAGAAAGCTACGGCTTTAGCAGCGATGGCGTGCATCAGTGGTCCACCTTGCATCGCGGGGAAAACAGCAGCATCAATTTTTGAAGCCAGCTCTTGTTTACATAAAATAAAACCACTACGAGGACCGCGTAAGGTCTTATGGGTAGATGAGGTGACTATTGGGGCGTGAGGGACTGGTGAAGGGTGTAAATTGGTTGCCACCAATCCGGCTAGGTGAGCCATGTCCGCTACAAGCAGGGCACCTGCCATGTCGGCGATGCTACGGAAGCGGCTGAAGTCAATAACGCGCGGGTAGGCACTGGCTCCGGATATAATCAGCTTCGGCTTGTGCTTCAGGGCTAGTTTTTCTATCTCGCTGTAATCAAGTCTTTCGGTTTCTCGGTCAACTCCATAGGGGATGAAGGTGTACCATTTCCCTGAGAAATTGGCTGGAGCTCCATGAGTTAGGTGACCACCATGGCTCAAGCTCATTCCCATAACGGTGTCACCGGGCTTGAGGAGGGCGAAATAGGCTGCCATATTAGCTTGGCTACCACTGTGGGGCTGGACATTGGCGTGCTCGGCATTAAAGAGCTTCTCGGCTCGCTCGATTGCCAAGTTTTCGATGGCGTCTATGTTAGAGCAGCCAGCGTAGTAGCGGTGCTGTGGGTAGCCTTCAGCGTACTTATTAGTTAGCATCGAGCCTTGGGCCTGGAGCACGGCCTTGCTGGCATAATTTTCGGCGGCAATAAGGTTTATGGTCTCTTTCTGCCGTCTAGCTTCAAGTTCCAGAAATCGAGCGATTTCGGTGTCTTGTTTGGGACTAGCGGACAATCTGCATCTCCGAAAGATTTAGAGAATGATACCACCCTGCCAGAGTAAGGTCAACAATCATAGGTGAAAGATTACCAGGCAATGCCAGTTCACTTGTAGTGCGTCCCGCTTTGCGGGATAGCCTCGCTACGGAAAAGCGACCCTAAAGAGTCGCAACTAATTAGGCGTGATGATTGATTTCTTGCTAAAATTGCTGCGCCTGTATATACTTTTGTCAGCTTTTTGCGAAAGGAGCTGTTAGTGACATCGCGTATAGGTAAAGTGAGCTTGGGGTTAGTCTTGGTAATGTTAGCAGTGATGAGTAATGCTTGTCTTGCCCCGCCCCAATCAGCAGGTAACACGTCGTCGGTAATTTCAAGCCTTGAGGCTGAGTATATGAACGTGTATCCTCTGGGAACTTCTCAAATCAAATGTATTGTTTCGGACCCTGATAGCAGTGCGGTACAGCTCAGTTGGTCATGCACCGGTGGCAATATACTGGGTGAAGGCTCCACTGTTACCTGGCAGTCGCCAAGTGATTACGGAGATTATCATATAATGGTCGTTGCCAAAGATAAGAATGGGGTTAGTAGCAAAGCCGTTTTGACCCTTAGCGTGGTGCCTAGACCGTATAAGAGTTGTTGTGGTCGGTAGCAGGAAAAAGATTTTTTAGGAGTTATAAGGAATTTTGTGACGATGAGACGAGCAATCGAGGTTGGAATTACAGCTTTGATGCTGGCGTTACTGGTGTATGCCGGCGGATGTGCTAAAACAGAAACACAGGGTCCAGAGTTAAGGATACTCAGCCATAGTATGACTGTGCACGAGTTCACCGGGGGTGCGCCTCAAAGCTCAGCCATAGTCACTGGCAGGGCGCAGAATGTCAGCAATGTTACTATAAGGTTTGCCACGATAGCAGTTAATTTTTATGACAAAAATAAGAAACTCATAGCTACTGCATCAGCTATTAATGAAAACCTGCGGCCTGGTGAAATATGGGATTTTAATATTAAAACCGTTAGTCCCGATGCCTGGAAGATTGTGAGCTATGATATTGCTGCCAGCACGAAACAATAACCTTTGACGATTATTATGCGGGCTGCGAAAAGTGTCTAGGAGTGGAGCCTATTGCGGTTGATGATTGAGTGTTGTATACTTCCACTTACTTAGGAGGAAAGCAATGAATATTTTTAGAAGTGGTTTGGGTGTAGCTTTGGTCGTGCTGGTTATGATAGCCCTGTTGGGTGGCGCCTGTGGTCCAAAGGAGGCACCAGCACCGACATTACCACCAGTACCCACTGGCAATCAGCCGCCTGTAATTTCAAGTCTGACAGCGGCGAATATGCAGCTTTATCCTTCAGGCAATACCGAGATTCAGTGTATAGCCCAAGATGCGGATGGTGACCAGTTGGATTTCAAATGGGCATGTACTGGCGGTAGTTTTAGTGGTGCTGGGCCTACTGTTATCTGGCAAGCCCCAGCGGCTTATGGAACTTATGACGTCAAAGTCACTGTGGAAGACCGCAAAGGCGGCTCGGCACAGGCCAGTTTGACCATAACAGTTGGTGCTAACCAGCCACCAGTGATTTCCAGCCTGACTGCCAACCCATCAGGAATTCTATACGGGGGCAGCACCACGCTTACGTGTATTGCTAGTGACCCTGACGGCGACATAGTTAGGTATAGCTGGTCAGCCAGTGAAGGCAATATCACAGGAGTAGGCAATAAAGTTACCTGGGTGGCGCCCAACAAAGGTGGCAATTATAACATCACAGTCATTCTCAGCGACGGCAAAGGTGGTGAAACCAAGGGCAATGTAATGGTCACGGTGGCGGCGGCAGTGCGCACAGTAACCATCACACCAGTTGCTCAAGAGACGGGGACGGTGGACTCAGAGGGGGATAAAGACAATTCCCGAACTAGAGCAGGGGATGACGAGAAGAATGTTGGCTATTGCGCCTTCTGGAGCTTTGATGTCTGGAGCCTGGCAGGTAAAAGGATAGACAATGCTAGCTTGAAGTTCACTACTAGGCAAATAGCCGGTAACCCATTCCCGGCTACCACTGGACTCAACGGTTTGTGGTTGTGGAAGGTCACATACGGTGATAAGCTGCCGAAGTTTCATTATACTGGGAGCAAGCTGCAGCGTTCCACTCTTCTGATGAGTCCGCCGACCGTGGTAGACGTGACTCCGGAGGTAGCTCTCATTGCCGATGCGGCTATTACACGCTTTCAGGTGGAAGCTCTGTTCCAGAAGGTAACCAATGGCAACAATGTGGCCGAGTGGATTGAGTGGTCGGAAGTCGTTCTTGAGGTTACCTATTCAGAGAAGTAGATTTGAAACCTTTCGGAGCTATTTATTTAAGGCGGCCAAAAGGCCGCCTTAAATATTTCCCTTTGATTTTGACATATTGTTACTGTAGTGGTAATATCAGGAAGTTAGCAGTCTTGGAGGGAGAGTGCTAAAAATGTTGAAAGGTTTGACACCGAGAAGAGAAGCAATTCTGAAGATAATTATTGGTGAGTATATTGCGACGGCGGTGCCTGTAGCTTCAGATGCTATTTTCCGTAATTATCAGCTAGGGGTGAGCCCGGCGACTATTCGCAATGATATGGCATACCTGGAGGGGGAGGGGTATATTGTACGGCCTCATACCTCGGCTGGGAGTGTACCTACGGACAAAGGTTATCGGCATTATGTGGAATCATTGGCTAAAGAGGTTGAGCTTCCCACGGAGGAGCAATATCGCATTCGTAAGCTTTTCCAGGAAGTAGAGGAAGAATTTGAGAGGTGGCTCAAACTGGCGGCAGCTATCATGGCACGATTAGTTAGGAATGCGGCGCTGGTCACTTTTCCTAAACCAAGGCAGTGTCGGTTTAGACATCTGGAGCTGGTAGCCTTACACGAGTTTGTGGCTCTTATGGTCCTGGTGCTAAGTGAGGCGATACTTAAGCGACAGCTCTTGTCTTTTGATAAACCAATGGCTCAAGAACGGCTAACCCGCTTTGCTAATAAGTTGAATGCTGCTTATTCAGGGCTGAACAGGTCCGAGATTTCGGCCAAGGCACTGGAGCTTTATGCGGAAGAGAAGCAGGTGACGGAGGCTGTTCTTGACATGATGATTGCTGAAGATGAGATTGAGTATGACCAACCTTATCTTGAGGGATTACGCTTGATGTTAGGCCAGCCTGAGTTTGCTCAAAAAGACAGGATGTTAAGTATCATGGAACTGATGGAGACTAAGGAGTGGCTCAGGTCTGCTTTCCCCAGGTGGTCGAGTGATGTGGGGATACAGGTTGTTATCGGTGGAGAGAATCAGGATGAGACATTGCGCGATTTAAGCTTGGTTTTCAGCCGCTACGGTGTTCCTGGTCGCGTTGGTGGTGCCATCGGGGTGATTGGTCCCACCCGGATGGATTATCGTCAGGCCATCTCTGCAGTGAGTTATATGTCAGCGGTATTGAGCGACTTAGTGGCTGGAGTTTGCCGTGGCGACTAGAATTGCGTAAGGAGGCTTTGGATTGACTGAAGAGAACAGAGAGATAACTGAGAATGAAGTATCTGCGTTGGCTGAAGATGATGTCGACTCCTTAAAGCAAGCTCTGGCTAAGGAAAGAGAGGAGGCTGAAAAGTATTTAGCTAATTGGCAGAGAGCTGAGGCTGACTTTAGAAATTACAAGATGCGTGAAGAACAGGAGAAAAAAGAGACGATAAATTGGGCTAATTCCACGCTGGTTTGTGATATACTACCAGTGCTGGATGCTTTCGACCGTGCTTTTGAGGGAGCTGCTACCGCTGGTAAAAGTCTTAGTTGGATTACTGGTTTCAGGCAAATCCAGCGGATGTTGTTGGACGTTTTGAGTAAGCATGGTCTAGCGGAAATGAAGTGCCTGGGTGAGGCGTTTGACCCGAGTTTGCACGAGGCAGTGGCACAGGGAGAGGGGGCAGAAGGCGAGATAATTGGGGAGGTTCGAAAGGGGTATAAATTAAAGGAGAGATTGCTTAGAGCACCCCAGGTGGTGGTGGGAAGGGGTGGTCAGGTGGCGGTACCGGAGGCCACGGAAGAGAGCGAAGGGGGACTTAACCTAGAATGAAGATAGCGTTGGAACATATGAACTTAAGGTCAGAAGGAGGATAACATGGGAAAGGCAGTTGGTATTGATTTGGGTACCACATTCAGTTTGGTGGCGGTTATCGAAGGCGGTGAGCCAAAAATAATCCCTAATGCTGAAGGTGAAAGGTTGACACCTTCGGTCGTAGCTATAGACAAGAAGGGAGAGCGACTGGTGGGGCTGCTGGCAAAACGGCAGGCGATTACCAATCCTGATAATACTATTTTCAGTGTAAAGAGGTTAATGGGGCGCAAATTTAAAGATGCTGAAGTTCAGTATGATATAAAACGGTTGCCTTACAAGATAGTAGAAGCCAGTAATGGTGACGCCTGGGTGGTGATGGGGGGCAAGCAGTATAGCCCAGCGGAAATCTCAGCCATGATTCTACAGAAGCTGAAGATTGACGCCGAGGCTTACTTGGGCGATAAGGTTACCGATGCCGTGATTACGGTGCCGGCCTATTTCAATGATAGCCAGCGCCAGGCGACCAAGGATGCTGGCACTATTGCGGGGTTAAATGTCATTCGTATAGTGAATGAGCCAACCGCTTCAGCTTTGGCTTACGGGCTGGATAAGAAGCAGGAGGAAACTATCGCTGTTTATGACCTTGGCGGCGGCACATTTGATATTTCTATCCTAGAGCTTGGTGAAGGCCAATTCCAAGTTAAGTCAACCAACGGTGATACTCATCTCGGTGGCGATGATATTGACCAAAAAATTATGGACTGGCTGTGTGATGAGTTTAAGAAGGAATCGGGCGTGGACTTGAAACAGGACAGGATGGCGTTGCAGCGACTAAAAGATGCGGCCGAGAAAGCGAAGCGTGAGTTATCTACGGTAGGTCAGACGGAGATAAATTTGCCTTTCATCACGGCTGATGCTTCTGGACCCAAGCACATGAATATAACTCTGACGAGAGCCAAGCTGGAACAGTTGTCCCTGGACTTGCTGGAAAGGAGTATAGAACCGTGTCGCAAAGCGCTAGCTGATGCCAAACTTACTGCGGCTCAGGTAAGCGATGTGATTCTGGTTGGTGGTCAAACAAGGATGCCCAAGGTTCAGGACATGGTGCGCCAGTTTTTTGGCAAGGAGCCCGTTAAAGGCGTTAATCCTGATGAGGTAGTGGCACTGGGTGCAGCTATCCAGGCTGGTGTGCTTAAGGGAGATGTGAGAGATGTTCTCTTGCTCGACGTTACGCCTCTTACTTTAAGTATAGAAACACTGGGTGGTGTGGCCACACAGCTTATACCAAGGAACACCACAATACCCACCAGAAAGAGTCAGATTTTCAGCACGGCGGCTGACAATCAGCCCAGTGTAGAAATCCATGTGCTGCAGGGGGAACGCCCCATGGCGGCTGATAATCGCACTTTAGGGCGTTTCATACTCGATGGCATTTTGCCAGCGCCCAGAGGTGTGCCCCAAATTGAGGTTACCTTTGATATTGATGCTAATGGTATTTTGGAAGTCCGGGCGCAGGATAAGGGTACTGGCAAGGAGCAGAAGATTACCATTACTGCCTCCAGTGGTCTGAGCAAGGATGAAGTGGAGAAGATGGCGAGGGACGCTGAAGCGCATGCTGCTGAAGATGCCAGAAAGAAAGAAGAGGTGGAAACTCGAAATATGGCTGATACCTTAGTTTATACTGCTGAACGGACGCTCCGCGAACAGGGGGACAAGATTCCTGCTGACCTGATGCAGGGGCTTGAAGGTAAGATAGCTGCTGTGCGTTCAGCTCTTCAAGGTACGGACGTAAATTATATGCGCAGCACTACGCAAGAGCTATCTGAGATGATGCAAAAAATTGGTGCTGCTGTTTACGGGCAGGCAGGAGCACCACCTCCGCCTGGTGGTGAAGCTCCCGGTGGTGAAGGCCCGGGTGGGCCTCCCGGTGGTGAGGAAGGCACTGTGGAAGGCGAGTTCAGGGAAGTATAGAGCTCTTCGTTCTTGATACTAGCTATTATAGCGGCGGTTTGGTTGCATTGAGTGCGATAGCCGCCGCTTAGATTTTTATCAGGATAAACTATTTTGTGGCAAGGCACTTGAGGCCGGTAATTCTATGTCTGCTGATATTGACAGCATAGCCAAAAATCAATAATATAGGTAAAATCTTAATCGAAGGAGGTTCAATTTTATGGCGAAAAAAAGTATAACAATTAGTAGTGTGACCATGGCAATTATAGCCATAGTCGCGGGTGTGTTGGTTCTGTTCTGGTTTGATGCCGCCAGGTGGATTCTCGGCGTCTTCCTCGTTGTTTGGGGAATATTGGCTTTAATAAACAGGTAACAGCTTTGTTTTGTTGTCTTGAAGGCATTGACTATTTCAGAAAGGAGGGTGTGTGTTCATGTTCGGTCTTGTTATACCCCCGCTGGTAGTCGGGATAATAACAATTATCTTCGGCATCATAGTGCTGATTTTCCCCAGAATACTCAACTATCTGATAGGGATTTGGCTCATTATATACGGGCTAATGCTTATTTTCTAAAACCCGAACTTGATGGCAAGATAAAGGCCTGTCTTTTTGAGACAGCTCTGGGCTTTGTTTCAGCTCGAAGCTGTGTTAGACTAAAGTGTGCTTTACTTTGGCACATCTGGCTTCAGCTACAACGATTGGGTAGGTAGTTTTTACCCTCGTGGGATGCCGCGGCGGGAATGGCTTAGTTACTATGCCCGGGAATTCAATGCTTTAGAGTTGAATGTGACTTTTTATGCCTTGCCCAGGCTATCTATTTTAGAAGCTATGGTCGCTAAGACTGGGGACGGCTTTTTATTCTCAGTCAAGGCGAATCAGGAGATGACACATCAGCGGCAGCACGATAGCAAGGTCTTTACAGCTTTTGTCCATATGCTCCAGCCTTTTATCGATTCTGGCAAGCTGGGCTGTGTGCTAGCCCAATTTCCGTACAGTTTTAGCTTCAGCCGCCAGAATCGGGATTACTTGGCGATTTTTCGAGAGCGGCTGGGGGATTTGCCAGTGGTCGTAGAATTTCGCAATGTTCAGTGGTTGGGGGGAGAGGTCTTTGAGTGGTTACGCAGCCATAACCTTGGTTTTTGCTGTGTTGATGAACCGCAATTGCCTAAGCTCCTGCCACCGGTAGCTGAGGTTACCAGCAATATCGGCTATGTGCGTTTTCATGGGCGTAATGCAGCCAAATGGTGGCAGCACGAGCATGCCTACGAAAGGTATGATTATACTTATTCGGTAGCGGAGCTTAGGGAGTGGCTACCGCGGATAAATAAGCTGAACAGTCTGGCCGAGAAGACTTTTATCTTTGCCAATAATCACTGGCGGGGGCAAGCGATAGATACCATCCGTCAACTACGCGTCACGGTTGACTAGTTTGCTTTCCTATTTAGCATAAGCTAGAATAGTCTCTACAGTATGTCAAGTCAGGTTTGCGATATGACCAACTTTACTGAACTTTATGAGCGTTTGAAACAGGAGCAGAAGAGCCTGAGTTCTGATCTCCAGTGGTTAAAAGCCGAAGAGAAGTCTGCTGATGAACAGCGAGAAGGCAGTCCTTTTGGAAAGAGAGAAGAAGGGGCTACTGAAGCTTTTGAGTTGGAGAAGAGGTTGGCACTGGAGAACCGTTTGACCAGTGCTCTGACCGAGGTGGAGCACGCTCTAAAGAAGTATGAAGCAGGTACCTATGGCATATGTGACCTTTGTGGTAAGCCCATAGAGCCAGCCAGGCTTGAGGCATTACCTCATGCGAATTTGTGCCTTGAATGCAAAGCACACCAGGCGAAGAATGCCAGGAGCAAATCGGTACGCTAGTGGATATCGGGCGGGGTTATTCCTTATCCTTGCTGCCTTTGTGGTAGCGTTAGACCAGACAAGCAAGTTTTGGGTTAGGTCCCATTTGGACCTGGGTGAAATAGTTCCTCTTGTTGGTCCCTTAAGTTTAGTCCATGTGCGAAATACCGGTTCGGCCTTCGGCCTTTTTGCTAATCAAGCTTTCCTGTTAACTCTGATTGCCGTCGTCGGTCTGGTAACTGTCCTGTTATTCTATCGTTATCTTTCACGGTCAAGCCTGTTGGGCAGCGTAGCTTTAGGTTTAGTTTTTGGTGGTGCTATAGGCAATCTAATAGACCGTGTTCGGTTTGGTTATGTTACTGACTTTGTTGATGTTCGGCTATGGGATGATTTTCACTGGCCGGCATTTAACGTTGCCGACTCGGCGATAACCGTCGGTACTATAGTTTTGGTAATTTTCATCTTTTGGGCATTGAGAAAAGGAGATGGTAGTTCCTCTGGAGCCCGAAGTTAGAATATTGCTGGTTACTGAGTCGGCAGTTCGCCTGGATAAATATCTGGCTAAAGCGTGCCCTGAATTGTCTCGCTCTCGTCTTCAGAAGTTGATTGAACAGGGTTATATTCTGGTTAACGGATGTGAAGCCAAAGCGAGCCAGAAGTTGAATGTTGGAGACGCGATTCGTGTTACCTTGCCACCTCCTGAGCCAGTCTCTCTTGTTGCCGAACCTATATCGATTAATGTGATTTATGAGGATGACGACCTTCTGGTGATAGACAAGCCGGCTGGGTTGGTTGTCCATCCATCTCCGGGATATACGACGCATACCTTGATTAACGCTCTTTTAGCTCGCTGTCCCGATTTGGCTAGTTTCGGTGATGCCATGCGGCCGGGCATGGTCCATCGTTTAGATAGGGATACTTCAGGGCTGATGATTATTGCCAAGAATAGCCTGGCACAGCAGTATTTGATTAATCAGTTCAAGGGTCGGTCAGTCTCTAAGGGTTATCTTGTCCTGGTTAAAGGTAAACTGATTCCGAGTCAAGGTATTATTGATGCGCCTGTGGGACGCGACCCGGCTAATCGTAAACGCATGGCGGTAGTAACTGGTGGCAGGGAGGCGAGGACTAGATATAAAGTTAAGGAATATCTGGGGGATTACACCTTGCTTGAAGTTACCACAGAGACTGGTCGAACCCATCAGATACGTGTTCATTTAGCGGCTATCGGCTACCCGGTCGTTGGCGACTCAGTTTATGGTGTTAAGTCGGCCTATGTTAAGCGGCAGTTTGTCCACGCTTACCGGTTGGGTTTCCATTTGCCGACCAGCGGAGAATATCGAGAGTTCACCTGTGAATTGCCATCAGATTTAAAACGGGCTATACAACTTATTAAGGGGTGAAGGTTTGGTTTTTGTTTCGCCGTTGCCTATTGCTTAATGTGTAGGTAATGTGTTAAATTGTATTTGAAGAGAGGTATTTGAAATGAAGGGTGCTGATAAGTCTTTTGAACAGATAAAAAAAGGTCAAATGGGACGTGAGAGTGAATTGTATTCACAGTTACTTGGTAAAAGTGAGTTCGGGGATTTGGAGACATTTGAAGCTGATTCCGCCGTTCGGCGGAATGAGTTGCTATTTAAAATCCAAACCGACATGGAGGATGTCAGGAATGCCTTGAAGCAAGCTGAGCAGCTAACCGAGCGGCTTAGGCGAAGGTTGAGCGAGCTTGAAGGCATGTATCGTATTCTGACCAAAAAATAAAGTTTGACAATAGACCAGCAAAAGCCCTTTCTTTAGTCTTTGAGTATAGTAATCGAGATTTCCAGTATTTTAACGATATTGTTAAGCAAGTTGTCTTTCTCGTTGCGAGTCCTTCCGCTGAAAGACGTGGCAATCTTTGAGTTCCTTCACCTCGTCCAGGACAAGGCTTCGTCCCGATTGCGTCGGGACTCGCAATGACGAATTAAGTACTCTAAGGAGTTGGAGTTTGAAGCAGGAGCCAAAAGAGTTTGCTTTAGAGTATGCTGGCTTCTGGATTAGGTTGGGGGCAGGTATTATTGACCTGTTGATTTTGGGGCTTGTGGTTGGAATAATCTTCTGCGTTTCTCCTGCTCTGGTAATTTGGGTGACGAGCGGATTGGTGATATCGTTTGTTTATTGGTTGGGCTTTTGGGTGTGGCGAGGGCAGACTCCCGGGAAAATGGCGGCGGGGATAAAGATAATCCGCACTGATAGTTCTCCGATTACCTGGCGATATGCTCTTCTCCGTTGCTTGGGCTACATTGTCTCGGCGATAACTGTATTTATCGGCTTTATCTGGGTTGCTTTTGACAGTCGCAAGCAAGGCTTACATGATAGGATTGCTGATACTTACGTGGTAAAGTTGCCAGTGAAGCAAGTAGTATTCACAGGGTCTTATGCTCGAGGTGGGGCTGGCTGTGTCTAAGGGAACAGTTCGAGTTCGCTTTGCTCCCAGCCCAACTGGTTATCCTCATTTGGGGAATATCAGGACTGCTCTGTTTAATTGGGTCTTTGCCCGACATAGCAGTGGTGTTTTCATTTTGCGTATTGAAGACACCGATGTTGCTCGTTTGGTTGAGGGGGCTACTGAGACTATTTTGGGAAGCTTGCGTTGGCTGGGGCTTAATTGGGATGAGGGGCCCTATTTTCAATCACAACGGCTGGAGCTTTACCGTGAGGCATCAGACCGATTAGTAAAACAGGGGCTTGCTTACCATTGTTACTGTTCCCCTCAGCGACTGGACTCTATGCGTCAGGAGCAAATGAAACGAAAGCAGCCGCCCGGCTATGACCGCCACTGTCGCAACCTTACAGGAGAGCAAAGGGATGAGATGGAGGCAAGCGGGATTATCCCTGTGGTGCGCTTCAAGGCACCTCTTGAAGGACAGACCTCTTTTCAGGATTTGCTGCGTGGAGAGATAACCTTTGAAAATAACACCCTGGATGATTTCGTTCTCCTTAAATCTGATGGTTATCCTACTTATCATCTGGCCAACATGGTTGATGACCATCTTATGGAGATTTCTCATGTGCTCAGGGCTGATGAGTGGCTATCTAGCACGCCGCGTCATGTATTGCTGTATCAGGCGCTTGGTTGGCAGCCACCTCAGTTTGCTCACTTGCCCATGATTTTGGGGGCAGATAGGTCGAAGCTAAGCAAACGGCATGGAGCCACATCCATCACTGAATATCAAGAGCAGGGTTATTTACCCGAGGCAATGTTCAACTTTTTAGCTCTACTTGGTTGGGCGTTGGATGATAAGACGGAGCTGATAACACGAGAGGATATAGTTAAGCATTTCTCTTTGGAGCGAATAAGCAGAACTGCAGCGGTGTTCAATAAAGACAAACTCGATTGGATGAACGGGGTTTATCTCCGGGATTTGAGTCTGGAAGAGTTTACCCAGCGAGCTATCCCTTTTTTGGAAAGGGACTTGCCTGTGGATGTCAAACGTCCATTGGATATTGACTATATCCGCCAAATTGCGCCTCTTATCCAAGAGAGAGCCAGGACTCTGGCTGAAGTGCCACAGCTCAGCGAATTTTTCTTTGTGGATGAACTTAAGTATGATGCCGGGCTACTCTTGGGGAAAATCGAAAAGGCTGAAGCGATTAAAAGTCTCCAGACTTCAGTTGCCAAGATGGATGATTTGAAGGATTGGGATACAGCTTCGCTAGAGGCTGTTTTTCGGCCATTGGCTGATGAACTCAAATTGAAGACTAGCGTGTTTTTTGGTCTGTTGCGTGTAGCGATTACGGGAAGAACAGCAGCTCCACCTCTATTCCAGACTATGGAGGTATTGGGCAGAGAGCGATGCCTTAGGCGACTGAAAAGTGGTATAGACAAGCTTGTAACTTTTTAGGATTTGGCTTGAGAGACGAGGGTCTTGTGAGAAGACCCTCGTCTCTGTCTAATCCGGGTTAGTGAAAGCTTTTGCTCTATTTCAGTGTTGATGGCGCAGTCAGTCTGTACCATTCCTTGGTGGCTTTGGCTGACAAGTTGTCAACAGTAGCCACAATGGTATCGGTGCCGGTGTTTTTGCCGGTGTAGGAATAGGCGGCCTTGCCATTACCGTCGGTGGTAAGCTCGATTGGGAGGGAGGGATTAGCACCGGTGTGGCTGATTTTTACCCTCACGTTGGCCATTGGCTTGCCATTAGTGTCGTAGACAATCACCGTGATGGTATGCTGAGTGCCCACGGCGTTTCTATCCTGGCTGGGGTCAATTAAGATTCTGCCCGGTGTAGGTTTTGTCTCTGTGGTGGCTGGCCGTTGGAAGCAATATTTCCCGGTGTCGCATTGTATCTGCTGGTTCTGGCAGTAAACATAGCCGTACTTCTTTGCTTCGTCGGGGGTAGTACATACGCATCCCTGAGGGCAGGTGACCTGAGCTGGCGGTTTGTAGCAATACATTGGGTTCTTGTACTGGTCATATCCACAGGGTTGACTGGTACACATGTCGGTGTAGCCGCGCTGCTTAGCATCTGACTGGCTAAGACAGTAGCATCCCTGTGGACATTGAACCTGTTCTGCCGGTTTCCAGCAATACTTCTCGATTTGCGCTGCACCTGTGGCAGCCGCAGCATATCCGCACAGTTGTTGCTGGCACATGGTAGCATTGGCTCCCAATTTACCATAAGCCTCGTCCTTGGTTAGACAGTAGCATCCTTGCGGACAGGTGACCTCAACTGGTTTCCAGCAGTACAATGGGATGTTGTCCTTATATCCGCAAGGTTTTTCCTGGCACAGGGTAGCGTTTTGCCCGTATCGGTTATAGGCATCCTCTTTGGTTAGGCAGGCGCATCCTGTGGGGCAAACTTGCTCAACTGGTTTCCAGCAATATTTGAGGACACCACTGGCATCCTTATCGCATGGCTGGTCCTGGCACAGGGTGGCATTTTGGCCGTACCTCTTGTATGCTTCATCCTTGGTCATGCAAACGCATCCTGTAGGACACGTTTGCTGGGTTGGCATCTTGAAGCAGTACATTAGATTTTGGTACTGGTCACGCCCACACGGCTCATCCTGACATCTAGCAGTGTAACCGCGCTCTTTTGCCGCCGCCTCCGTCATGCAAACGCATCCTGTGGGGCAAACTTGCTCGGCTGGTTTCCAGCAATAGAATGGGATGTTGTCTTTATATCCGCACGGTTTTTCCTGGCACAGGGTAGCGTTTTGCCCGTATCGGTTATAGGCGTCATCTTTGGTCATGCAGATGCATCCTCGTGGACATACCTCTCCTTCAGGCTCTTCTGGAATAGGTATGGGAAGGACGCCGACAGTGCTGCGTGGTATCTGTTCGACATCGAGGCTGAAGCCGGCAGAGGTGCTGGCAGTATAGACGCCGACTACATCCAGTGGCGCCGTGGTGTAGATGACGACGAAGCCCTTGATAAAGCTAATCGGGGACGTTAGCGGGCGAACTGCGGTAGTTTGAAGCACAGTTTGCGTTTGCTGGGAGGGGGCGGTTACTCCAGTCTCCTGTTCGGCGCCAAAGAGCCTGACTATGTCAATGCAGTCAATCTCTATGGCTTCGTCTGGAGCCAGGCGGACTTTGCGGAAGGCAGAGATTCTGCCCCTGGGTTCATCCTCACGTTGTGCAATCACAGCCTTCTTGAACAAGTAGACAGTGTCGTTATGCGGGTTGTGTACATTTATGGCTGTGGAATATGAGCCTGGCTGAACGCCTTCCTTGCCAAATGCCGGGCCACAGAGGAACTTGGCTGAGTAGACAATCAGTTTTTCCATCTCCGGCGGACGTTGGATTTCAGGTGGTTCGTATGGCGTTATGGTTGGGATTTCTCGCTCTTCCAGTTCTATCAACTTGTCTATTTTGGCTCGGATTCTGACCAGTTCATCGTATAGCGGGTTTGCCGTCGGTGCAGCCGCTGTGGTGGGAGACCCGGGCGTGACCATTGGCACCTGATTTATCAGCCATTCCAGTCGCTTGGCTATGGTGTACTTGATTTCGAGGGCCGCTTTTGTGTCACCACGTTCTGCGAGACCCTGCATTTTCTTGACCCAGTCTCTGATGATGCCTATCTGGTTCTGAATATCCCTGTCATTGGTTAATTTCCGAGCCTGGTCAAGCTCTCTGAGTATGTCATCTATCAATGCTTTTTCATCTGCTGTTATGGCGCCTGGTGGAGGTGTAGATAATTGTGGTGCGGAAGCTGTTTGGGCACTTATCGTGTCTGCGGGAAAAGCGACCATCGCTACTACAAACAGCAAGGGAAAGAAAATAGAAATCACTTTTCTCAAGATTATCACATCCTTTCAGTTTAATCACAGAAAATTAGCTCTTGTCATCTGCTTCCTCACATTCTGCACCTCCTTTGATTTAGGAGCGCTTGATAGGCTCTCCTATTTTGAGCGAGACAAAGACAAGGGATATTGCCTCGTGGGTTTTTTACGGGATTTAACCAGAGATGAGTTTTTTCTGTCAATCCATCTCCCCTAAAACAACGAAAAAAAACCAGGTCAGGTTTATTTACTTGGACAATTTGTATTATATCATGTCTGTCTAGCCTCCTGGCAGTTAGGGCAGTAGTAGCTGCCGCGGTTTCTGATGGCGAGGCGCTGGAGAGGTGTGCCACAGACAGGACAGGGCTCACCGCCACGGTGGGCGACACTGAAATTGAAGTGAGCGGTACCTATCTCGCCCTCCGGGCGTTTGTAGGTGTCAATGCTGGCGCCTTTATTATCAATCGCTGAGCATAGGACATGGCGAATAGCCTGATAGAGGTCTTGGATTTCTTGAGGTGACAGGCTATTTGCTTTTCTAAGCGGGTGGATTCTGGCTTTGAACAGGGCTTCATCGGCATACATATTGCCAATGCCAGCGATAGTACCTTGGTCAAGCAGCACAGCTTTTATTGGCGCTTTATGTTTGTGCAGTCGTTCGGCTAGAGTATTTATGGTGAATTCGGGGACTAGTGGTTCAGGGCCAAGCTTGCCAATAATAGCCTGCTTGTTTTCTACCAGCCAGAGAGCTCCCAGCCGTCTGCGGTCAGTGAATACCAGTTGGTCATTGTTGTCGAAGTAAAAGATGACTCTGGCATAACTGTCTGGTTGTTCAGGATTTAGCAGTAAAGCCCCGGACATTCTGAGGTGCATAATGAGCGCCTCGCCATTAGATAAATGGAAAATGAGGTATTTACCGCGGCGTTTGAGGCTGTTTATTTTCTGTCCAACAAGTTTTCGGCAAAACTCTTCGACAGAAGGCTGTCGTATTGGCTTAGCGTCGCAGATTGCAATCCCGGTAAATCGCCGTCCGATTATATGTGGGGAAAGCTCATTCTTTATGGTTTCGACTTCAGGGAGTTCAGGCAATTTGATGAACCTCCTTGACTTCTTATGTTGCCATACACCTGTATTGTAGCTTAAACTGTTTGAGTGTCAAATAGTTGACGAGTATAATATTTGCAAATCTTTATACGGATTTATCTGAGCGATGCAGCTAAAAAGAATATTGATACTGGGATTCTTCGTTGTTTTGGTTGTTTTGGCTGTTTTGCTTGTGGTAGTCAGTTGTGTGAGCCCGGCTAAAGAACATTTGAGGCAAGGCGATGAATACGTCGCTCAAAAGCTTTGGGATGAGGCGATTAGCAAATACTCTGAGGCAATTGAGGCAGTTCCTGACCTAGCGATTGCCTATTACAAGCGGGGGAGGGTCTATTCGGAATTAGGTAGGTTCGGCAGCGCTATAGCAGACTATGATAAGGCGATTGTTCTTGCTCCGAGGCTTGCCGAAGCTTATAACGGTCGTGGGTATGTTTATGCCAGGCAGTCCCAGTTTGATAGAGCCATAGCTGATTACGATAAGGCGATAGAGTTGGACCC
>VGNY01000042.1 GCA_016865895.1 Chloroflexota bacterium
AAGGTTATGGGCGATTGTGGACTTGTCAGCTTCACTTCGGCTATGCCACCACAAGCCCTCAAGGCTTTTATCAGGTAGTTTCCAGCTACCGCTATCTTTGCCTCTCCACTGGTTTCGGCTGATATTGCCATTGAGCCTCTATCCTCTTTAGCCTCGATGGTAACCTTGTTATCGGCTACGGTTAAGGTTAAAGGTCTATAAAGCCCTTTGGTGTTATCGTCAAACCAGATAGCCAATAGGCTTTGACAAGCCTTGACCATCTCTTTGGTGTCAAAGCTAGCACTAGCGATAAATTCGCTGGGAAATACCTTGTTATAATCAGGATAGCTACCCTCTTGGCTTGGCAAGCTATACTTGATTAGCTCGGTATCAACGACTAGCGACTTGGCAAGCCCCGATACATCGGGGTCGCTGTCTGGCTTCTGCTCGAAGCTAATCTTGACTCGTTTGGCTTTCCTTAAGGCTGGTATTATTGCCTTAACATCGTCTCTATTGATTAAGGCTTCAGCCTCTCCAGCCTCAAAGTCAAGGCTAAGCTCTCCAAGCGTAAAGCCATCGGCAGCTATCAAGGTTAGCTTACCCTCTTTTTGGACTACCTTGACGCATTGGAGAACTGGTCTAGCGTCGTCGGCGTCGGTAAACGGCAGCACCCTTGACAAGGCATCGGCTAGCTCATTACCGCCGAGATTAGGCATAACAGCGTAGCTTGGGCTTACTCGGACTTGGCAAAAAGTGAAAAGCGTTTTGTCCTTTAGCCAAGCTCCATCTGTGATATAGCTTTGATGATTGCCACAGACTACCCTTAAGCCTTTACCGTTAGCCTGCAATCCGCTAGCACTAGCGGAAGCTGGCACTATCTTGACGATATTTGAGCCAGCTAGAGCTTTAAGGTAGCTTAAAAAGCCTTTCCGCCCGATGGTAATATCCTCGTCAAAGAGGACTGTTCTTTCGGCGGTAGCTCTGGACAGAGCACTTACAAGCCTTTCCTTATGGCACACAAAGCCCGAACCAGAACGCCTGCCTTCGATATTAAGTTGTTCCGTCTTAAATCACCCCCCTTGTTTCAGACGCTTGACGGTAGAGCGTCATTCTTATTAAGGCTACTGGCTACTCCGCAAACCGCTGGCAGTAGCTTCTGCCTCTACCTATATAGTTCCAAAAGAGGGCTGAAAGGTAACATCATGCCAAGGCTATTTGATATTTTTTTAGCTCTTTTTGCCGATGTCGGCTCAAATACATCTTTTCCTTATAATCCAGTGGCTTGCCGACATACCTCTTATAGGCAATCTTGACTAACCTTTTGGGGCAGCCTAACAGCCACCGCTTGGCATCAAGCCAAGCCTCTAGGTCAATAGCTTTATCATCGGCTAGGGTCTGCCAAAGCTCGGTTGTGTCTCCGTCTCCGTCTGATAGCTCATCGTTGAGGCTTAATATAGTCGGCTTTCGCATCAAGTCCCGCCAGTAAGCCATAACCGTATAGCTGGCTACTCTGACCATACCGCCTTCGGTGAAGGGCTTATGACCGTTGTTAGAGGCTACTTCGGCGAGCCTTAAGATGATGTCCTGTCTCAAGTCCTCTCTATCGGCTGCCTTCGCCTTGTGTTGAAACTTGTCGGCTATCTCGATATACTTTTGCCAATCTAGCTCCATCATGCCTCCATTCGAGGCAAGGCTAGATTTCCCTAGCTGGTGTCGGCTGGCTAGGGATTTATATTGCCTTGCCTTACCTTGAAGGCAAGCGCTCTGGCTTTAAGCCTATTCGGTTGTTAAGGTGCTTTAGCTCGGTTCAGCCACAGCCAGATAAAGTAGCTTGCTCCGTCTTGTGGCTTGTCTCTGCCGTCTTGGAGTATTCGGCTAGCTTCGGCTTTGACCTCATCGAGGCTTACCTTGTAGCCAAGCCGATTAAGCCAATCGGTAAATAGCTCATAGCTATCAGTCTGATAGCGGTATAGCTTCGCCTCTAAAGCTACCTGTCTCCAGCTTGTTGCCATACCTTTGCCTTTGCGTTTGTTTAGCTTCATTATTGAACAAAATGAGCTAAAGTTTTAGCTGATAACCTAGCTAGATAATCCCTCCCTTCAGGGCTAGCAGTTTTTAGGCAAAAAGATTCTTCGCTTAAGCTGACGGGGGCTACAAGGAGCAAGTAGGCAGACCTTGACTAAAGTATCACAATGTGATACTATACAGCAGACCGGAGGTTGAGTGAAGATAAGTTGTCTTCATTGGGATGATGCCAATATTGAGCACATTTCACGACATGGCTTAAGCCCGGTGGATATTGAGTATATATGCTTCGGTGAGCATATCTCTTTCAGAGGGAGACAAGGCAGATATATTCTTTATGGCAAAACTGAGGGCGGAGCGATGATAATGGTGGTCTTGGAGCGACTTTCTGGACAAGTCTTTAGACCGATAACCGCCAGGGCAATGACTGAGAAGGAGAAACATCACTATCGTAAAAAGTTAGGTGATTAGAATGAAGGAAATGAAAGAGCAGTATCCAAACCCCAGATTTACCTCTGTTGAAGAGGAAGAGGAATACTGGCAAAAGCACAGCCCATTGGCTGAGGGATATGAGGGAACTGTGCAGCACAAACGCCAGAGGCGCTCCTCTTATTTAGCCCTGCGTCTCAGCGGAGAGGAACTCAAAGAGCTGAGAGATGCTGCCCAAAGGGCTGGCGTTGGTTCCACTACTTTAGCCAGAAACCTTATCCTTCAGGGGCTAAGAGCTGAAAGGGATCTACTGCATCGGATCAAGGCACTGGAGCAGAAGGTGGAAAGCCTGACGCGGTAAAACAGCCGAAAAATGCATGGCTTGATTCTCGGCTCCCCAAATCGCTCCAAATCGCTTTGGTTTATTTCTTGGTTTCTCTAGGAGACTCGCGCTCTGCGGCTCTTTGTCGGCGTTTTCTTTGCATATTTACGCTGTCTTCTTTTCTCTCTGAAGTATTGTAGCGGTCGCTCAGGATAAAGGGTGAGCTGTGGATTTGACCACTGGTAATCGGGAGCATTTATCCCCTTCTCAGTTAATCGGTAGTATCTACGAGGCGGTGCTTCTGGATAATAGTCTTGCATTGCTGCCACTTCCTCTTTGCCGGCAAATTTAACCCATTGCAACTGTTTGAGCCAGTGGAAGTACCTCTGGAAGCTGTGGTAGCGGCACTTGACCAACTTGTATGGTATTCGACTCATGAGGTATTCAAAGCGCTCAGTATATTCTTCTTCGTTATAGATAGGCTTGCCCTCCTTGATCCTCTCCTCGTTTTCCCAGGCTATGGCGTCATTAGCATAGGCTTTGTGGATCGACTTCTTGTAGTGGTAGAAGATGTCCTCCTGACAGGCTCCGATATCAGGGTCTATTTTGGGGCTGCCTTCAGGTCCGTGCCCCAACAAAAACTCCCGGATAAACCAGCCACAGCCAAAAGGGCGAAGAAACCCACCTCTATCTGGCCTGAGTGGCAAAGTCATGTCTATCTTGCTCCTCCACTGTCATAATAGAATGTCCGTATCCGGCAAAAGGAACACCAAGTGGTATGTCCGCCACGGCAAGGCTTCTTTTCTAATGGGTGATGGCATAGCGTGCCGCCAAGTCGGAGCCGCTCCAAAAGTTGCGGATTGTCAAAGAAGGTTATCGCCCCACAACTCAAACAATGGGCCATATAGCCCCTCTCCAGCTCGGAGATGCGGGCCTTTTCCCCACAAGAGCAGTCCAGCGAAAATTCAGTTGACTTTTTCTTTGCCGCTTTCTTCCTTGCCATATCAATCCTCACGGCAGCAACTTCAGTGGTACGCCAGACGGCTGGGCCACAGCCGCATAGGCGTTTTTGTCAGCCTCGACAAAAGCAAGGTTACACCAGGGGCACCTACAGATGCTCCTTGGTACATTGCCTGGACGAATGACCCAGAAGAGAGCTCCGCACCACACGCAGTGGTGGAAGGTTAAATGATTACTGCCGCCAAGATATTCAATAAGTGATCGCAGGTGGACATAGCGATGATAAAAGCCTACCAACTCACCTTTCTCAGCTATCTCAGTTTTTAGCTGAGATAAGAATGCCTCGTGTTGGGCTCGCTCCTGCTCCAGATGGGATAGGATATCCTCCATATGTCGTCGGTTTTCGCCGAGGGTCTTGATATCAGTTTCAAGTGCGGCTATACAGCTGGTGAGCTTCCCATATTTCTTCAGTGCCTCAGCTAGCCTTTCTCGAGCATTCGAATAACTAGCAAACTCTGCGGCCATATCAAGAGCCAGCTCAAGGGTGAAACCATGTTTCGTCACCTCCGCCTTTGCTTGCCCGGCAACGGTGATCTCTGCCTCGGTAACATCAGCCTTTTGTCGATATTCGGCCAGCTCTTCATCGATGCGCTCCTTCTCTTCTATCGCCCTCTTTTTGAAAGCTGCCAGCGCCTTTTCTTCCCTTGCTTGCTCACGCCTTAGTTCCTCCAGTTGTGTCACCGAGTTCTGAATCGCCTTCATGACCTCTCTGTATTTCTCCTCCGTTGCCTTTAGACGCCCTTCTAGTGCTTCTAGGTTCGTCTTATAAGCCGCGTTCTTCTGCCCCAGTTCCTCATTCTCTCGTAGCAGCCGATCATGCGTCTCCAAGGCCTGGCTCAAGGGTATACCCTTTTCTCTTTCGAGCTTCGTAAGACCCCTTACAGTTTCAAGGTAGACAGGGTCTCCGACGTGTTTCTCCAATTCGACCAGGCTTTGGAACTGCTCTTCACTGAAACCGGGGTTGAAGATGCGAGCTGCCCTGATAACCTCTTTTAGTTCTTCCGCTGTGAATTCGTTTGCCATCATTACCCTCCCTTCGTTTCGTTTTGCAGGATGACGCGTATCGCATCCTCCAGCGTCTGGTCGGCCCTTAGATACGGCACGGCGCGGGCGACTATCACCTTGGCCTCGCTTACCTGATACGCCATTGCTTCTAGAGCGCTTAGCAGCAGCTCATAAGTCCACTGCTGCTGGCCAAGTGGCAGAGCTTTTGTCGCGCCCATAGACTGCAAGCCCAGCAAAGTACCAATGACCAGAGGCCTTATGCTCCTTCCCTGGGAGCCAAATTCCTCAAGCCATGCGGCCACTGATTTGCGTTTCAGTACATCTGAAAGTCGGGCAACAAAATCATCAGCAAGCTGCACTGGTTTGAATCCGGGTATTTCCCTGGTAGTGTTGCCAGCGCTTCTGGCTAATACGGCAAAGCAGCCGAGGTCATCATCGAGGATAGCCTGGAGCAACACAATAGGGATAATCAGCGTGTCCAACTTACCGATGGGGCCAACCAGCGTCACCGGATAATAACGGTCGGTGGTCTCCACTTCTCCTGCTGCCACGAGGTATGTTTTCAGCTCAATTGTCATGTGTGGAGTGCCCCTGGTATCGTAACCGGGCTTCGGAACAGGTACATACCACTGCTTACCATCCCAGCTGGGATTTCCTCGATACCTGCCTCGAATCGCAGCCATAATATTCCTCTCGGCTTCAGAACGGAGCTTGGTGGCATCTGCCGACTCAAATAGGTCAGCAACCAAAAGAGATAAATCATCTGCCCCGGCCTCACGAAAGGCCAGCTCAGCAGCTTCCCTGAAGTTTTTGATGCCTCTACCTGTCAAAATCTTCATCCCGTTAACCCTACTTTGAACTCCATCCCCCCCTCGTTTCCAGCTACCGGCACGCATAGTTCAGAAATGTAACACATAAGCACCTTCTAACCGATATCCTGCTACTTACATGCCTGTGTAAGGTTCAGTGGCTTGGCTTCTGAAAGCAATTTCTCCAGAGCGCGGCGTGGTATCAACAACCTGCGACCGATTCTTAGCGTTGGGAGTTCCCCTCGGTGACAAGCTGCGTAAATTAAGTTTCTAGATACGCCAAGAATGGGTACGCAGTCTCTAACGCTTAAAAGTAATTTCCCCTCTGGTAATTCCCCCATATTACACATCGCCTTTCCTATCATCCTATATAATTCTAGTTTATCACTATAGTTCTCTTTTGTCAATATTTATTTCGGTTTAGTGTTTCTAAAATCTTGACAAAATTCAAAATGGGAAGTATAATTATACTGATAGTTCTCAAAAGGGGGTGCTTATGCCAAAGAAGTATCCAGTAGAGATTCGTTTGTTCGCTGTGCAGAAGAAGATGGAGGGGCACTCTTGGGACAGGGTTGCGGAAATGGTGAGGCAGAATTTTGGTCTCAACTCAGCTCCGAGCCGGCGACAGATGACTAAGTGGGTGGCTAAAAACTCACTACCAGATGTTGTGATGAAGGAAATTAACCATAGGCTACCGAAGCATGCGCCGGAATGGCTGAGTACACAGCAAGATGTTCTGGCTAAGGTGCTTGCTGAGGGGATGAGAGGTAAAGACTTTGGCATACTGATGGCAAAATGGATGTTTTCACAAATGAAAGCGATTTTGGGCCCTCAACGGCTGACAATGGCGTGGGACGAATTTACAGAGGAAGAAGCACGCCTCCAGCAAGACAACAATGCCACGAGCGATAAAACGGGAACACCATTCACCGAAGAAATAGTACGAGAGGAAGGGAGTTAGCAATGAGAGGCTCGATAATCAAGCGATACAAGGGTAGTTATACCATAGTTCTGAATCTGGGGATTGACCCACAAACGGGCAAACGTAGGCAGCAGTGGATCAGTATAAAAGGCACCAAGAAGGACGCCGAGAAAAAACTGGCAGAGCTTCTTCACCAGCTTGACACAGGCACCTTTATAAAGCCCGGTAAGGCTACGCTGAGGGAGTTTCTTGAGCGGTGGCTAACAGACTACGCCAAGCCCAATCTCTCGCCGCGGGGCTATGAGCGGTATGAAAGCATTGTGCGGGTACATCTTATACCCAATCTTGGCAGGATACTGTTAACACAGCTGAGGCCGGAGCACCTTCAAAAGCATTACAGCACCAAACTGAATGGGGGTCTCAGTGCCAGGACAGTAAGGTATCATCACGTGGTGCTGCACAAAGCCCTACAAACGGCGGTCAAGTGGGGCATGGTAGGCCACAATGTGGCTGACGGCGTTGACGTACCCCGTGCCCGGCATACGGAGATGCAGACTTGGGACGAGGATGACGTACGCCGTTTTCTCGAGGCTGCTAAAAACAGTCCCTATTATGCGCTGTTCTATATAAGTCTGTTTAGTGGCGCGAGGCGGTCTGAAGTGTTGGGTCTCCGCTGGCAAGATGTAGACTTCATGCTAGGTCAGATTTATATAAACCGCAGCCTGCACCATTTAAAGAATGGCAGCTATGTATTCACACAGCCCAAGTCAGCCAAAAGCCGCCGTACCATAGCCTTACCACCTTCAGCCATTCTGGTACTTAAGGAGCATCGGGGAAAGCAAGAGCTAGAGCAGGCCATGCTGGGAGTATTGCTAACGGGTGATGACCTGGTTTTTAGCACGCCGGAAGGCAAGCCCTTACGCCCTAACACGGTTAGCCGGGCATGGACTATGCTAGCTAGCCGTGCCGGTGTCAGGTCAATACGCCTTCACGATGCAAGGCATACTCATGCTAGCCTGTTGATGAAACAGGGAGTACACCCAAAGGTAGTCATGGAGAGGTTGGGACACAGCACTATAGCGACAACTCTGGACATATATTCGCATGTAGCCCCAGGGCTTCAAGAAGCGGCCGCCAAACGCTTTGACGAAGCAATTAGCGGTAAGTATAATGAACCAGCTGATAAAATGGTGCGTTAGCTATTGGTTAGCTAAATTTTGTTATGTAAACAAAGCAGAGATTATCAAGAGGCAAAATTAGCTTCAAAAATTGACCTGGAGAGGTGTCCGAGTGGTTTATGGTGCCGCTCTCGAAAAGCGGTGGGCGATAAGCCTCGTGGGTTCGAATCCCACCCTCTCCGCCAGACCCGGAGAGGTGCTGGAGTGGACTATCAGGCGCGCCTGGAGAGCGCGTGTCGCCTTTGGCGACCGTGGGTTCGAATCCCACCCTCTCCGCCAGTTTACCATTTAATATCTCCATACTCACATCAATAAGCCTTGTCAGCTAGCCGTTGTTTGCCTATATTACCTATGCTACAATGTTTCAGCTCAAATGATGAAAGAGAATGAGCTGAAATATTGGGTAGGCTTTTCCAGAATCCCTGGCATTGGTCGAGTGAAAATCTCCCAGCTCCTGAAGCATTTCACTACCTTAGAGCATGCCTGGAAAGCCTCGGCTGGCGAACTCAAAAAAGCCGGACTCGATTCGAAAACAGTGGATACCATTGTGAATCTGAGACCCCGGATATCTCCAGATGATGAAATGGAGAGCTTAAAACAATACAAGGTAAAAGTGCTCACATGTGATTCGCCTGTCTATCCCCAAAGACTGAAGGAAATCTATGATTACCCGTCGGTGCTTTATGTCCGGGGTAATCTTCTACCTGAAGATGAATGTTGCTTGGCTGTTGTTGGCACTCGTCGGCCTACTGTTTATGGGCGACAGGTAACCGAGGAGATTGTCACCGACCTGGCTCGGAATAAAATCACCATCGTTAGTGGCCTGGCTAAAGGAATTGATTCTATAGCTCATCGTGCTGCTTTGGAAGCCAATGGTAGGACTATCGCTGTCTTCGCTTGTGGCCTGGACATCGTTTATCCGGCAGAAAACGCCAAATTAGCTCGCGAGATAATAGAGCGCGGAGCCTTGATAAGTGAGTATCCTCTGGGCACTAAGCCCAAAGCTGACAATTTCCCCAGGCGGAATCGGATTATGAGTGGCCTAAGTCTTGGAGTGCTAGTAGTAGAGGCTGGGGAAAGCAGTGGAGCTTTAATTACAGCTAATCAGGCGCTGGAGCAGAACCGAGAGGTTTTTGCTGTTCCGGGCAGTATATTATCTCCAACCAGTAGGGGAACAAATCACCTCATTCAAGAAGGAGCAAAGCTGGTCCGAAATTACGTTGATATTTTGGAGGAACTGAATTTAGCTATGATGGCACAGCAACTGGAGATGAAAGAGCTTCTCCCTGTCGATGAAACTGAATCACTGCTACTGAAACAGCTAAGTCGCGAGCCGACTCATATTGATGATATTTGCCGCAATAGCGGTCTTACAGCAGCTTTGGTTAGCAGCACTCTAACCATGATGGAGCTTAGGGGGATAGTAAGACAAGTTGGTGGTTTGAACTATGTGCTTGCCAAAGAAATGAGAGAAGAATATCAAACTCAGTTAAGCTAGCCATGACAATGAAACTTGTTGTAGTTGAATCACCAGCTAAGGCAAAGACGATAGGCAGAATTCTAGGCTCAGGCTATACTATCAAGGCGTCTTTGGGACACGTGCGTGACCTGCCACGGAAAGAATTTGGCATAGATGTAGTAAATGACTTTGCCCCCAAATATGTTGTCATTCCACAAAGAAAAGAGGTAATCGGCGAACTAAAGAAGTTGGCTGATGATGTTTCTGCAGTTTATCTGGCTACTGACCCCGACCGAGAAGGGGAGGCGATTTCCTGGCATCTAATTGAAGCAACCAAGCTCAATAAAACCAAAATACCTGTTTGGCGTGTTGCCTTTCATGAGATAACAAAAGAGGCAGTAGAGCAAGCTTTTCACTATCCCCGCTCTATTGACATGAACTTAGTTGATGCTCAACAGGCACGGCGTCTCCTGGATAGATTAGTTGGCTACAAGCTGAGCCCATTGTTGTGGCGGAAAGTGCAAAGAGGCCTTTCCGCAGGCAGGGTTCAATCAGCAGCCGTAAGGATAATCGTTGACCGGGAGTGTGAAATTCAAAATTTCGCCTCTAGAGAATACTGGCTTATTGAGGCTGAGCTGGTAAAAGAGCTACCCAAAGCTGATAAAAATAGCTTTCGAGCGCTGCTCATAGGTTTAGCTGACGGCACAAAGTTGGAGATACCCAATGAGCAAGAAGCTAATAGGATTGAAAACGAACTGAACAAAGCTGACTATTTCGTTACGGATGTAAATGTAAAAGAGGTAGCTCGGCAACCGGCACCACCATTTATCACCAGTACCCTACAACAGGAAGCCTGGCGTAAGCTTCGGTTCACCGCTCAACGTACCATGTCAATCGCCCAACAGCTCTATGAGGGAATAACTCTCGGTGAAGAAGGCTCAGTGGGTCTAATCACCTATATGCGTACCGATTCCACTCAGGTAGCTGCCAGCGCTATATCCGAGACCAGGGATTTTGTTAACAGCAGATATGGTGCTCGCTATTTGCCTCCACAGCCACGCTCCTTTGGCAAGAAGGGTAAATGGGCTCAGGAGGCACATGAAGCTATCCGACCGACAAAGATTCACCGAGAACCAGACCAAGTCCGCCCCTATCTCAAACCGGAGCAGTTTAAACTCTACGAACTCATCTGGAAGCGGATGGTAGCAAGCCAAATGGCAGCGGCATCCTTGAATGTCACTACCGTGAATGTAAAAGCAAAATGCCCTGAGCCCCAAAATGAATATTTACTTAGAACAATTAGTTCTATAGTCAAGTTCCCAGGTTTTATATCCCTATACAGCGAAGGAAAAGACGAGGATGTAGAAGAGGAAAAGACAATCTCTCTACCCAAATTGAAAGTTGGTGATGGATTAGCGCTGTTAGGGTTATTCCCGGAACAACGGTTTACTCAACCATCACCCCGTTATACAGAGGCCACGTTGATAAAAGCACTGGAGCAGAAGGGAATCGGACGACCAAGCACATATGCACCGATTTTATCCACTATCCAAGATAGGGGCTATGTATATAAAGAGAACGGTAAGCTGCGTCCTGACGAGATAGGTATTATTGTAAACGACCTGTTAACCCAGCATTTCCCTAACGTCGTTGACCTAGATTTCACGGCTCGGCTGGAGGAAGAGCTGGATGAGATTGCTCGCGGTGAGAGAAAGTGGGTGTCAGTCCTGAGAGATTTCTATACGCCTTTTGAAGAAACACTAAACCAAGCCTCTAGCAAGATTGAGAAAATCAATATTTCTAAGCCGACGGAGGAGATTTGCCCTGATTGCGGTCGGATTATGGTGATAAAAATGGGGCGTTACGGGAAATTTTTGTCCTGTAGCGGCTATCCTGAGTGCAAAAAGACAATGCCATATTTGGTCAAAATCGGTGTTCCCTGCCCTCAATGTGGCAAAGAACTGATAGAACGGGTAAACAAGAAAAAGCGTGTCTTTTATGGCTGCAGTAACTTCCCGCAGTGTCAGTTCGCCATAAACCGTAAACCCCTTCCTCAGCCTTGCCCTCATTGCGGCAAGCTTCTAGTTATATATCGAGATGGCTGGGCGAAATGCACCGCCTGTAGCCATAAAGATAAGCTAGACGAACTAGAAAAAGCAGGAGTGACAGCATGAAAATATTAGTTATCAATGGCCCAAACCTTAATCTGCTTGGCAAGCGAAACAAAGCCGCCTACGGGGATAAATCATTGGCAGAACTTGATAAGCTCTTAAAAAAACGGGGGGAAGGTCTGGGGGTGGACATAGTCAGCTTTCAATCCAATAGTGAGGGGACACTTATTGACTTTATCCAGAAGCACTCTTCCGAGGCGAGCGGTATAGTTATAAATCCTGGGGCGCTTACTCATTATGGTCTTTCGTTACGGGATGCTTTAGCTGACAGCGAATTGCCGGTTATTGAAGTTCATCTGTCGAACATCTATGCTCGAGAGGAATGGCGGGCGAAATCGGTAATTGCCCCCATTGCCAGAGGTCAAATCAGTGGACTGGGTTGGTGGGGGTATATTGCTGCGATGCATACACTGGTCGGCGAACTAAAAGGTGAGGCCTGGGAGTGAGCCGTCTGCAAAAGTTGCGGCAAAACTTAATAAAGCAGGAATTAGACGCCCTAGTAGTTTCTCAGCCACAAAACCGACGTTACCTTTCTGGGTTCACTGGCTCAACAGGTTGGCTGCTGATTTCAAATAGTAACGCCTCATTAGCTGTTGACTTCCGCTATGTGGAGCAAGCCAAAAAGGAGTCACCTGATTTTGAGATTTTTCATGTTAAAGGTGACATGGCAAATTGGCTGCCTAAATTAGCCTCAGATTTGGCATTCAAAAAGACTGGCTTTGAAGCAGACCACGTTCCTTTTGCTGCTTACCAGCAACTACGTAAAATGATAAGTGATGGTCATTATCAGCTGCAGTTTATTCCGACTACTGGTCTGGTAGAATCCCTTCGTGCCGTAAAAGAACCTGAAGAACTCGAATTTATCACTGAGGCGGCTAAACTAGCTGATGCCGCTCTTGCATATGTTAAATCAATAATATGTTCTAGAGTGACTGAGAAGGAGATAGCGTGGGAACTGGAGAAATTCCTCCGAGAAAGAGACAATGAGGCTGTACCTTTTGACATCATCGTAGCTTCAGGGCATAACTCAGCCTTACCCCATGCTAAGCCATCAGACCAAGTTATCAGTAAAGGTGAGCCTGTGATGATTGACATAGGAGCCCGAGTGAACGGTTATTGTAGCGATTTAAGTCGTACCTTTTTCTTGGGTGATGAAGACAAGACTTTTTCCAAAATTTATGATATTGTTTTGGGGGCACAACTAACTGCTTTGGCTACGATTGAAGATGGTATGAGTGGTGACCAGGCTGACCGATTGGCTCGAACGATTGTAGAACAATCAGGATATGGAGATGCCTTTGGTCATGGATTAGGGCATGGTGTTGGATTAGAGGCCCATGAGTCACCACGGCTTGGTCCCAATTCGTCTGACATATTAGTTGATGGGACAGTCTTTACTGTTGAGCCCGGAATTTATGTCACCGGCTGGGGCGGGGTTAGAATCGAAGATACTGTGGTAATAAAGGACGGCAAGGTCAAAACCCTTACTAATGCGGAAAAAATAGCAAACATTCACTAGGAGGATGATTGGTCTCATGATTGACGCTGGCGAATTGAAAAGAGGGATAACTATTGAGCTGGATGGGCAACTATACCAGGTTCTTGATTATCAGCATATTAAGATGGGACGAGGCTCAGCACAAGTTCGACTGAAACTTCGTGATGTTCGTGCTGGCCATACTACAGAGCGGTCCTTTCAGGCTAGTGCGACTTTTACCCGAGCCTTTCTTGAACGCCGTCCTGTTCAATACCTTTACAACGATGGTGGTCTTTATTATTTTATGGATAATAAGACTTTCGAGCAGATACCTCTTGATAAATCAATGCTTGGTGATACACTGAAATACTTGAAAGACGGAATGAATTTAGAAATGCTTACTCATAAAGGCAAGGCTGTGGGACCAGAATTACCGGTGTCAGTAGAGCTCAAAGTCATAGAAACAGGCCCCGGCTTCAAGGGGGATACAGCCTCTGCGGGCAGTAAGCCTGCTAAGCTGGAAACAGGCATTACTATTAAGGTTCCTTTCTTCATTAATACTGGTGACATTATCAAGGTGGACACCCGCACCGGTGAATACTTAGAGAGGATAAGCTGATTCTTTGATAAAGGCCGACCTTCACATCCATACCACCTATTCCATGGATTGCGCTATGACTCTGGAGCAAATAATTGCGCGCTGCCTCAAAATCGGTATCAACTGTCTGGCGATAACTGACCATAACACCATTGCTGGAGCTTTAAGGATGAAAGAAATGGCACCCTTTCCCATTATCGTTGGTGAGGAAATCTTAACTTCAGGTGGTGAAGTCATTGGGCTGTTTCTGAGCCAGGAGATTCCCAGCAAATTGTCCATTGAGGAAACTATATCTCTGATTAAAGCTCAAGATGGGCTAGTATGCATTCCACATCCATACGATAGATTACGCCTGTCAATGTTTAGGAACCAGGTATTTGAGTCCATAATGCCAGAAGTTGACATTATTGAGGTATTTAATGCACGTAGCCTTTCGCCAAACAGTTCAACTAGAGCATGGAACCTAGCTCATAAATATGGCAAGCTTGCCAGTGCTGGCAGCGATGCTCACACAACATCCGAGATTGGTAATGCTTATGTTGAGATACCCGAATTCAACGGGAAGGATGAATTCCTAGCATCCTTAGCGCAAGGAAAAATCTCGGGCAACAAGTCAAATCCAACTGTTCATTTTGCCAGTACGTGGGCAAGATTGAAGAAGAACCTGTCTTAAGAGAGGTTACCTTGTTAACCATCGGTTGGTTTTCCACCGGCAGGGATGAGGCAGCAAGACAACTTCTGCAAGTTGTCCAGCAAAAAATTGAAAGCGACGAAATAAAAGGCAAAATCCTTTTCGTCTTCAGCAATCGGGAACCAGGCGAATCGAAGCAAAGCGACTTATTCTTTGAATCAGTTCACAGCTATCATATCCCCCTCATTTGCTTTTCCTATAAGAAATTTGAAGTTGCCCAAGATGTAACAGATACAGCAACAGGCGAATCATTGCCAAAATGGCGACTCAAATATGACAGAGAGGTTATGAAAAGACTTCGGGATTTCAATCCCGATTTGTGTGTGCTTGCTGGCTACATGCTTATCGTTGGCAAGGAGATGTGCCACAGATATAATATGATTAACCTGCATCCAGCAGCTCCAGGCGGACCTAAGGGTAGCTGGCAAGAGGTAATCTGGAAACTAATAGAAGATAACACCGCAGAATCCGGGGTGATGATGCATCTGGTAACATCAGAGCTAGACAGAGGACCAGTAATAACCTATTGCACCTTTCCCATTAGAGGTGAACCTTTCGACAAATATTGGCGTGAAATAAGTAGTCGCTCTGTAGCTGAAATAAAAAAGGAGCAGGGCGAAAACAATACGCTATTCCAACTTATCCGTAAGCACGGGCTAGCCAGGGAATTCCCTCTTATTGTGTCAACACTGAGAACTTTCAGCCAAGGAGAGGTAAAGATAGAAGCCGACAGAATATTTAACTGCCGAGGGAAGCCAATATCGGGATATGACCTTAGTGGCGAAGTAAATAGGATAGCGAAGTTAGAATGAGTGTCATCTGTTTCGACCTTGAAGGCCCGTTAGCTACTCAGGATAATGCCTATGAGCTTATGAAGCTTTTCCCTGACGGGGGCAAGATTTTCGAGACCATTAGTCGCTATGATGACTTGCTCACATTAGAAGCCAGACTAGACTACGAACCTGGAGATACTTTGGCTCTCATTGCCCCGTTCCTGGTATACCATAGAATAAAGGAGGATGACATATCTGCTCTAGCGACAAAGGCAACTTTAGTTAGCGGGGCTGCTAATCTAATTGCCCGACTTGGTGCCGACGGTTGGAAAGTATTCTGCATCAGCACTAGCTATGAGCAATATGCCAGGCATATTGCCCGCAGGCTCAACATTTTCTCCCAGAATGTTGCCTGTACTTCTTTTCCACTAGATAAATTTTCTCAAATGTTATGTAAAGAAGATTTTAGATATCTGGAGACAATGGAGAAGGAGATTTTGACTAAGGACTCTATTGATGATGCCTGGATAAAGAAACGCCTTGACCGCTTCTACTGGCGGGAGTTGCCCAAAACCAATTTAGGCCAGCTTCTGGAACAGGTTAAGCCTATAGGTGGACAACGAAAGGTAGAAGCCCTGGGGCGATTTGCCAAGGCTCAAGGTAAACCTCTATCTGACTGGGTAGTGGTCGGCGATAGCATCACTGATTTTAAGATGCTTCAAGCTGTTGACCAGGCTCGCGGTTTAGCAATTGCCTTCAATGCTAATGAATATGCACTTCCCTATGCTACCATGAGTCTGGCATCCACACATCTCGATGACCTGTGGCAGATTTTAGAGGCTTGGAAGAAGGGCAAACGTCCCTCGATAGAAAAACTGGTTAAAGAAAAGGAAAAGACCGGCGGCAACGGCGACAGGGGATATTTTCATTGGCTGGTTGGAATTAAGGATATTTCTATCCCTCTTAAAACTCACAAGAGAATTCGTCATGTTGTCCGCGAAGAGGCAGCTAAACTGGGCTGAGTTTATTGCATGGCTAAGATCGAGATAGTTGGCTTGGGAGCAATGAATGTAGACCGTCTATATCAGGTCAGCAAAATCGTTGTTGATGGTGAACAGATAGTGACGGATTTTGTGTCCCTCCCGGGCGGGTCAGCAGCTAATACTATTTACGGTCTAGCTAAACTCGGCGTTAAAACAGGATTTGTCGGTGCCGTAGGCACGGACGAGGACGGAAAAGAGTTGCTTGGTGATTTTAAGGCTGCTGCCGTTGATATCAGTCAAATTAAGGTCAAGAAAGCAAACACAGGCTCCACAATCTGCATCAGCGATAAGCTGGGAAGACGAGCAATCTATGTGTCACCCGGTGCTAACAGCCTACTCAATACTGAAGACGTACATTTAGCTTACTTGAACCAGGCTAAGATGATTCATCTGTCATCCTTTGCCAATGATAAGCAGTTCAAACTCCAAGTCAATCTGGTAAAGAAACTAAAGAATTCAATCAAGGTTAGCTTGGCTCCGGGAATGCTCTACGCTACCAGAAGGCTGAAAACTTTAGTCCCCTTGCTTGAGAGAACCTATATCGTTTTTATGAACCGTAGTGAAATCGAGCAATTAACAGGCAAAGATTTCAGAGCCGGGGCTCAAGAGTGTCTAAAGCTGGGTTGCCAGATTGTTGTCGTGACTCTGGGCAGAGGTCTAGTTAAGAGCAAAAATAAGACTATCACAGCTTACATTTGCGAATCAGGCAGAAGCTATGAAATTGAGTCTGGAGCAGAAAGCTCAAAATTCCGGTTAGAGACTACTGGTGCTGGAGATGCTTTCGCCGCCGGTTTTCTCTTCGGTTTTCTCAGAGGCAAGCCTATTGAAGAATGTGGATCGCTCGGCGATATAATGGCTGGCCTTGCCATCAGGGAAGTTGGAGCGAGAAAAGGGCTGCCGCCTTTAGCCCACCTGTCTCAGAGTTATCTCAAACGCTCAGGGCAGCGGCTTTAAACTCTTATTCCTTCTGCTTTTTACTTGGTGCCCCACTCAAGATTTCGTCAACAATGCCGTATTCTACGGCTTGTTCCGGACTGAGATAGAAATCCCGGTCAGTATCATGGGCGATTTTCTCCATTGGTTGCCCGGTGTGCTTAGCCAGGACAGTACGGATTATTTCCTGCAGCCTCATAATCTCACGAGCGGCAATCTCAATATCGGCCGCCTGACCCTGGGCACCGCCAACTGCCTGATGCATGTGGATTGTGGCATTAGGTAAGGCATATCGTTTACCTTTAGCACCAGCAGCAAGAATAAGCGTCCCCATACTCGCAGCCAATCCGACACAGATTGTAGATACATCGGGTTTAACCAGTTGCATGGTGTCATAAATAGCCAGGCCAGCACTGATAATTCCGCCCGGACAATTGATATAGAGATTTATATCTTTCTCCGCATCCTCATGCTCCAGATAAAGGAGCTGAGCGATAATCAAATTGGCTATCTGGTCATTGATTGGTGTACCCAGAAAAACAATTCGCTCCTTCAAAAGCAGCGAGTAAATGTCGAAGGCCCGCTCTCCTCGAGCACTGCTTTCGATAACCATCGGGATTATGTTCTGAGGCAATCTTTCCATTTTACCTTTCCCTCCCTAGATTAAGATAATATAACATTTACTAACTCTATTGTCACTATGAGCACATCGAAAAACCCGGAGACCCTTCGCGCTGCTCAGGGTGACAAAAAATGTTCAGGGTTACAGATAAATACTCCCAATAATCAATTTTTCCCTGTGGCTATCTGAACCAGCCGTTCCACAGTTTTTCGACCAATCAGAAACTGCTTAACGGAGTCACGCGCTTGTGATAGACTGAATAACTTCTCTATATCCCCAGCTTGTTTACCTGCATCCGTCTTCATCTTCTCTACTTCCTCGTCTACCTCCGGGTCACTCACTTCGATTTTCTCCTCTTCGGCTACTTTACCTAGAACCAGAGAGCTAACAACACGACGATTTGCCACAGGTCGCAATTCCTCCAGGTGTTTATCAAGCGTTTTATTAATGGTTTTCAGGTAATTCTCCAGACCTGTGATGCCCTGGTTGAAATGTCTCACTTCTTCGTTGAGCAATCGCTCGATTTCTCTATCCACCAACACTGGCGGATATTCAACTTCACTAAGCTCGATAGCAGCATCGACCACCTGCTGCTCAAGTTCCAAACGAGCTCTCTCTTCAGCTCTAGCTTTCAGATTGGCAAATATCTGCTCCCGTAGTGAAGCCAAATCCCGACTACCAAGATTTTTGGCGAATTCATCATTTGCCTCAGGTAGCTTTTTCTCTTTTACCTCCGTAACTGCCACTTTGAAAGCGTGCTCTTTTCCAGCTAGCTCCTGCATTTCATAATCCGAAGGATAGGATAAGACGAAATTCCTTTCTTCGCCCTTTCGCATACCTTCCAGCTTTTCAGCAAACCCAGGCAGTGGCAGTCGAGCCTCCCTAACAACTTCATATACAAAATCTTTGCGGATAGGAAATGATTCTCCCTGTCTTTCACCTTCAATGTCTATAGTTACCACGTCACCAAATTGGACCGGGCGGTCTACTGGTGACAGGATAGCCTGTTGAAGGCGAAGTTGCTCGATAGTTGCCTCGACATCTTCCTGACTAATCTCTACAGGTTTAGACTCAACCTTTATTTGTTTGTAATCGCCAATTTTGACTGTAGGTCTAAGCGGTACCACAGCTTTGAAGATTAACGGTTCAGTCTGAATAAGCTCGAATTGAGGTCGGGCAATGGCATCTATCTCTTGACTCTCCATAGCTTCCTCGTAGGCTTCCGGTATTAAGTCTTCAAAGGCTTCTCGAAGCAACGTGTCCTTGCCAATATGCTGCTCCAGTATAGCCCTTGGCGTTTTCCCTTTACGAAAGCCTGGAACAGAGACCTTCTTAACCAGACGATTGTAGGCCCGTTCGAGGTATTTATCCACCTCGGCTGTTTCCATTTCAATATTCAGTGTTACCTGGCTATTTTCGATTGGTTCCGTAGATACTTTCATTTTCTTACTATATTATAACCATATATGGCACTATTTTCAGTTTTTTAATTCACCCTAACCCTCTCCCGTCAAGGGAGAAGGAACCACATCAAAAAGAACTCCTCCCTCCCTTGAAAGAATAGGAATCACATTAAAAAAGAGCTTCTCCCTCCCCTGGTGGGAGGGAGTTAGAGGGAGGGGGAAACCTGAATAAACTTGCCAGCTCAAGCCTTATTGGTCTCCTCATCTGTCAGCTTCAAATGCAGTTCCTTGAGCTGTGCTTGAGAGACCGGAGATGGTGAATCGCTCATCACATCAATAGCGCTCTGGTTTTTAGGAAAAGCAATCACCTCTCTGATGTTTTCTGCTCCCGCCAGCAGCATCACCACACGGTCAATCCCTGGTGCAATGCCACCGTGAGGTGGTGCCC
>VGNY01000043.1 GCA_016865895.1 Chloroflexota bacterium
GAGTTCCTCCATGTGGATTTCTATCACGTCAAGATGACCGAAAAGATAAAGGTGGACGTCCCTCTAGTATTCGTCGGCGAGGCACCGGTGTTGGACAAAATCAAAAATGCCTCCGTGCTTCACCTCATTGACTCACTGCATATTGAAGCCCTGCCTGACCACTTGCCGCACAGCCTCGAGGTTGACCTATCAAGCCTTGAAGAGCTTGACAGTGCAATCCACGTCAAAGATATAAGACTTGGCGATGGTATAACCCTCCTCAGCGACGCCGAACAGATGGTGGTCAAGGTGGTCGAGGCTCGTAAAGAGGTCGAGGTAGCTCCAGTCGAAGCCGTGGTTGCGGAAGAGGTAGAGGAAGTGGCGGCAGAAGAGGCTGAGGCGGAGTAGCACTCTCCTAAGTCGTACGTGACAAACATTGTAGAGGCCAACTTTCAGGTCGGCCTTTCTATTTGGACAAGATAATGTACTTCAACCTTCCAATGTCTTCTGTGGCTTGGTTCAGGAATAATCGTCAGGAATCACCCTCAGCTATGGTCTCGAACGAAGCCCTTCAGTGCCTTAAGGTATGGCTCCATGCCGCCGAGGAAAATGGTGTTGTGGTCGACACCGGGGATTACTAGCAATCGTTTGTCTTTAGCGGCGATATTCTGGTAAAGCGACTTGCCTTCAGCAAGAGGTACAATCTGGTCATATTCGCCATGAATAACCAAGGTGGGAATGGAAATCTGGCGAACAAGTCCCAGGCTGGAAGGCGTATCCGGAACATCAATACCCAGGGATTCAACGGGAAAGCCTAGATAGGAAAACAGGTTAAATATATTGGCGAAGCCGCTTTCTATAATCAGCCCGCTCCACTGGTCTTGGTAGTGGGAGGCAAGCTCGATAGCAGATGCGCTACCTAGAGAGCGCCCCATGATAAAGAGAGCTCCAGAAAAACCCTCCTCTTTTAGCACCCGCTTGAAGCCTTCAAATATGGGATGGGCATCCTTAATCATGCTGGTAAGCGTGGGGCTGCCACCGCTGCTGCCATAACCCCTGTAATCAGCCACAAAGAGATTAAGCCCGCTCTGGTTAAAGATAGAGCCAATATCTACATAATCGCTAGCTATCTCACCGTTGCCGTGGAAAAACAATATATTGGGGTGTTTCTTATTGCCGAAATAGAAGCAATAGGAAATGGAAACGCCTGCATCAACCGGGATGGAGCCAGCAATGACATTGGCTGCTGCCGAACCTGCAAAGAAGTCGCGGCGAGGGTAGAAAATGAATTGCAGAATCTCAGGGCGGTCCAAAGCTGAAAGTTCAGGCCACGGTTTAACCATTTCCGTCTCCTTTACAGTTAAAATGGCGAGTCTAAAGTCCCGCAACTACATTCCAACAAACGCTTAAAGTCCAGTAGATTCTTCGCTTCGCTCAGAATGACAAATACCGTTGCTTATCAAATCCTTACTATCTCTCCTTTGATGTCTTCTTCGACCGTCAGGATACCGAAGGAACGGTATCCCGGCCCGGGGTTGAACAGAAGAACACCTCCGATTTTCTTCATTTTCGCCATATGGCTATGCCCGTATATGATGATGTCAACGTCTTCAAACAGTGCCCTTACCCTATGTTCTATCCCCTCTGGCCCACCTGAGCCGTGGGTAATGCCAATCTTCTTGCCACCGACCACCAATAGCTCTTTATCTGGCAGCAGACTCTTCAGCTTCATCGAATCCACATTGCCTCGGACAGCTTTCACCTCGCCTAGTTGCTTCAACCCTTCGAGGACTGCGGAGCCGACAAAATCGCCGGCATGGACTATCAAGTCCACATTGGCAAACGCCCTTACAATCTCAGGTGAGATTTCCTCCGCTAGGTGGATATGAGTATCCGAAAGCACACCTATTCTCATAAAAATGTTTCCTGAAGCGAGGCGAGGAGAATTCAAAGGCCGTGCAAAAACTCCTCAATGGCTTGGTTTACTTTCTCGTGGCTCTCCATAAAGACGAAGTGAGAGCCCTCAATGGTAATCAGTTTGGCGCCAGCGATTTTATTGGCTAAATACTGAGAGTACTTGACCGGTGTCATCTCGTCATCGGTGCCGCAGATAACCAAGGTAGGAGTTTCAATCTGATGGACTTTATCCATGATGTCGAACTTGTCACAGCACTTGAAATCATTCAGCTGCACAGCGGCGCCCACCTCAAGCACTTTTTTAACCACCTTTTCCCTCACTTCATGAGCTACCCGAATATAAAACGGTTCAATTACATTCCTCACCCACTCAGCAGGGGCATCAATGCCGGCTTCCAGCAGACTAAGAAAGTCAGGCCTTACTCTCAACCGGGCTCCGGTGCCGACTAGGACAATGCCCTTAACGTCCGCAGGATATTTCAGGGCATACACCTGGGCAACAGCGCCACCCATAGAATGCCCAACAAGGACAGGCTGCGAATAGCCTTTATCCAGAACATATTGATGAAGCCAGTCGGCATAGTCATCAATGCTGGTACAGGGCTTGCCTTCAGGATGGCCAATAAGGCTGACAGCGTCGGAACTGGCGAAGTATTCACTTTGATAATGCCAGACAAAGCCGGTGTTGCCGGCACCATGAATGAAGATTAGTTTCATCCGGAAGGCAACCTACCTTTCTTATTGATATCCCCCTCGCTCTGACTCTCTCCCTCCAGGGGAGAGACCCCAGCCTCCCTCTTCCTCTTGACGGGAGAGGCTAGGTGAGGGTGAAACCTCATCCCAAAACCTCCAAGATCCCCTGACGAATCATCTTTATAGCAATAGCCGCCAGAAATATACTGACCACTTTGGATGTCGCCCTGACTCCCCCCTGCCCCAAAAAAGCCACCACTCTATTGGCTTGAGTAAAAAGCAGCCAGGCTATTGCTAAATTGGTGATAAAAGAGACTATCACGATAATAACAGGATACAGGTCAACCAATATCAGCAGAGTGGCAAGTACCGCTGGCCCGACCACCAGAGGCGTGCCTAAAGGGACGACGCCCAGCATGTCAGCACCAACCGAAGCCTGAGCTTCCATCATCTTTCCGGTGACTAATTCCTTGGCGGCTAAGAGGAAAAGGATAATGCCGCCGGCAACCAGAAAATCAGAAACTTCAATACCTAAAAACAGGAAAATGCCCTTGCCGATAGCAACAAAGCCTAAGCCTAATCCCAAAGCAGTAATTACCGCCAGGCGCACTACCCGACTGCGCTCCTTAGCCTTCATATCCTGTGTCAAAGGAACTAAAATGGGCAAGACGCCGATGGCATCCATAGCTACAAAGAGGGGAACAAAGGTCAGGCCGAACTGTTGTAAAATGCGAATTAGATTTTCCATAGAGATAACGAATCGGACAAGCGCTCTTACTTGCCTGTGTCATTAGCTCCTTCTTTGTCCTCCCCCCGGTGGACGCAGGCCATAGAGGCTACCCTGTCATCTGGGTCAAGTCTGTTTACCCGCACCCCTTGGGTATCTCTGCCTTGAAGCGAAATCTCTTCATCTACAGGGACACGGATGATGATGCCTTTAGACGAAACAATGATAACATGCTGCCCCGGTGGCACAAGTCTGGCGGCCATAACCTTACCCGTCTTCTCGTAAACCCGATGAGCAATTACTCCCTTGCCGCCCCGAGCTTGGAGAGGAAAGTTGCGCGCACGGCTACGCTTGCCATAGCCATTCTCAGTAACAGTGAGTAGATTAGCATCAGTAAAGACCTTGCCCATGGCCACCACTCTGTCGCCCGGGACAAGCTTTATGCCGCGCACTCCTCCACTGGTCCGGGAGGCCGGTCGCAATCCCTTAACAGCAAATTTGATGCCCTTTCCGTTTTGACTTACCATAATGACTACATCTTTTTGCGCTACCACATCAGCAGCGACCAGCTCTTCATCACCAAGAAGCTTCATGGCAATAAGCCCGCTGCTTCTAACCTGGGCGAAATTGTCAAAGCTTGTCTTTTTAACTATCCCTCTAGACGTAGCCATGACCATAAACAGGCCGGGAGAGAAATCTTTTATCGCCACCAAGGCAGTTATCTGTTCCTTTGGGTCACAAGACAACACGTTCGCCAGCGCTGTGCCCTTGGTCGCTCGCGATATATCCTGAGGGATATCATAACATTTGAGCCGGTAAACCTTGCCCCGATTGGTAAACAGCAGCAGGTTATCATGAGTATCAGCCACCACCAGATGTTTCACCATGTCAGTTTCCCGGGTCACCATCCCCGTGATGCCCCGGCCTCCCCGATGCTGCTTCTGATAAGTGGTAGCCGGAATCCTCTTTATATACCCCTGTTCGCTCAGCGTAATCACCACATCCTGATGCGGAATGAGGTCCTCATCCTGGAATTCCTCAGCCTCCTCACGCTTAATCGAAGTACGCCGCGCATCACCATGCCCCTTCTTAAGCTCGGTGACATCCTGCTGAATAAGAAAGAGTATTTTTTTCGGGTTTGCTAATAAGTCTTCAAGATAAGCTATGGTCTTAACTATCTCGCTGTACTCATCAACTATCTTCTTTTGTTCCAGAAGTGCCAGGCGGCGTAGCTGCATGTCCAGAATCGCCTGCGCCTGGACTTGAGACAGACCGAAATTCTTCATTAAACTGGTTCGAGCTGAATCGGCAGTTTCTGCCTTTCGGATAGTCTGAATAACCTCGTCTAGATGGTCGAGAGCAATCCTGAAGCCTTCCAGAATATGAGCTCTATCCTTCGCCTTCTGGAGGTCAAACTGGGAGCGGCGAGTGATGACCACCCGACGAAAATCTATATAGCAAGTTAAAGCTTCCTTAAGATTAATTACTTGAGGCTGCCCATCAACCAAAGCCAGCATGTTGATAAAGAAAGACGATTGCATGGGCGTGTACTTGTAGAGGTTGTTGCATATCTTGGTAGGTTGAGCATCTTTCCTCAGCCCGATGACTATCCTCATGCCATGGCGGTCAGATTCATCCCGTACCTCACTTATGCCGTCAATTCTTCTTTCTCTGACCAGCTCAGCTATTCTCTCCACCAAAGCCGCTTTATTGGTTTGATAAGGAAGCTCGGTGATTACCATCTGTTGACGCCCGCCTCTCAGGCTTTCTTCGCTGAGTTTAGCCCGAACCACGATTTTGCCCTGCCCACTAGCGTAGGCATCCTTAATACCGCTCCGACCGAGAATAATGCCGCCTGTGGGAAAATCAGGGCCTTTCACAATTTTCATCAACTCGTCAACATCAGCATCAGGATTATCGATGAGGTAATTGATAGCATCACATACCTCGCTGAGGTTATGAGGAGGGATATTTGTAGCCATGCCCACAGCGATGCCTGAAGAGCCGTTCACCAGCAGATTCGGCAATCTGGCTGGCAAAACCGTCGGCTCCTTCAAGCTGTCATCAAAATTAGGCATGAAATCAACAGTATCTTTATCAATATCAACCAGCACTTCTTCGGCGATTTTTGCCAGCCTGGCTTCGGTATACCGCATAGCTGCTGGTGGGTCATCGTCCATACTGCCGAAATTCCCCTGCCCATCAACAAGCCTGTACCGCATAGAAAAATCTTGCGCCATTCTCACCATAGCTTCATATACGGGGGCATCTCCATGAGGATGATACTTACCCAGAACCTCACCAACTATGCGAGCACTCTTCTTATGGGAACTTGTATGGCGGAGACCCAACCCGTCCATAGCATAGAGAATGCGGCGATGTACCGGTTTCAAGCCATCACGCACATCTGGCAGAGCTCGAGAAACTATAACGCTCATGGCATAGTCGAGGTAGGAACTCTTCATCTCCTCCTCAATGATAACTGGCTTGACTATTCCAACTTCCATATATTCATCTCCTGAAAATTCGCTACTTCATTCGTTTTTCAGGGGTAACAACTACTCCTCGTCCACAAATTCTTCTTCTACCATCACTTCCTCGTTGGGAGCAACCCCTTCAAATATGGAGAAGCCTTCGGGTATGAGTTCGCCTTCCTCCAATTCGGCGTATTCTGCTTCTTCCAAAGCTTCTTCTTCTACAGCCTCATGTCTCAACAAGGTATCTTTAACATGAGGTTGAAAGCCTTCCACAGCCTTAACTGGGAAGGAAAGCCGTCCAACCTGACCGGGATGCTGAAATACCTCGCGGATGATAACCCTTGCGCTATCGCTATCAATGTTAACAATGGCTGCAGTGTACTTATTGCCACCGTCTATCAATCTGGCCAGGCGGAAACCATGCGGTGGCTCAACCAGTCCCAGGTACTCCCCTTGCTCGTTTTCCACGATGAGTTGTTGTCCCCTCACCTTCAAACAAACCTTGTTGCCGGCAGCCATCCTGGCTAATACTTCTCGAGGAGCCAGGTTTTGGAGATTTACCACCCCAGCTTTACCCATTTCACCGATGAAAAGGGCCGGCGCGACCTCACGGCGTTCCTCTTTCACCCTAACCTGCGAATCCGGCAGCAGAGATAGCCGCTGAAGATTTTTCTGAGCGATAGAGTTATTGGGGTCAAGCTCCAAAGTCCGATTGTAGGCTCCTTTGGCTTTAGCAAACGCACCTAATTCCATAAATGCTCTCCCCAACCGATTATAGGCATCGATATCGGTGGGGAAGATTTCAAGTATGCTCTGATTAACGGTTACTGCTTCCTGCCAGCGACTCTGCATCGCCAAAGCAATAGCCTCTTGGCTCGCTTTACGTCTCAGTCTAGCCTTATCTTCTTCACGGTCGGGCATTATTACCCCCTATTACATGCCCCTGCAATCTTACTATTTTACCGCAGCCACTGTGGCAAAAAAAGCCAAGAATGTCAAGTCACTAAAGCTGGAGAGTGTCTACTAATGTAGTGCGTCCCGCAAAAAGCGGGATAGCCTCGCTATAGAAAGGCGACCCTAAAGGGTCACACTACGTTGGAAAAAAATTGTTCGTAAACACTCTAAGCAGGTCATTTTGACAAATCAAGTTGGTTATGTTAGCCTACTTTCACAGGAAATACAAGCGAGACCCCTCACCTAACCTCTCCCTCAAGGGAAGAGGAATAAGGTAAGGGTGACGAAATATACGAACTCAGTGGAAGGAGAATTTGTGAAAGAAAAAGTAGAACAAGTCCTGAATAATATCAGGCCGAGCCTGCGTGCCGACGGGGGAGATGTAGAACTCGTTGACGTCAAAGAAGGCGTGGTCAGTTTAAGGCTTAAGGGCGCCTGCGCCGGTTGTCCTATGTCAACTATGACCTTGAAAAACGGCATCGAGCGGATACTGAAGCAAGAGATATCCGATATAAAAGAAGTTGTGGCGGTATAGCCTCAAATTGAGGCTTTTTCTAACTCAAAAGCCTTGTGTAAGGCTTTGATAGCGTCCTTGACTCTATCCTCAGCAATAATACAGGTTATCCTTATCTCGGACGTAGTAATTAGCTGGATGTTGATGCCCTGCTCATAAAGAGTTCGAAACATTGTAGCCGCATAGCCTGGCACATTCTGCATACCCGTGCCGACAATGCTAACCTTAGCCAGTGTCGAATCACTGACACACTCCTTAGCTCCGATAGACTTGGCTATCGGCTTTGCCAGAGACATCGCCTTTTCTAAATCGCCTCTAGCCACGGTAAAGGTCAGGTCAGTAATATTATTAATGCTGGCATTTTGAACGACAGTGTCCACGCTTATATTCGCTTTAGACAAAGGCTCGAAGATGGCTGAAGCTATCCCCGGCCGGTCAGGAACGCCAACCACAGTCACTTTAGCCACATTGGTATCATGAGCAATACCCCGTACTCTATTTCTTACTTCCATCTCTGTCCCTCCATGAATAATAGTACCAGGCTTATCACTGAAGCTGGAAGCCACCAGTATAGGCATATTGTAAATTTGGCCCAATTCCACCGCCCTGGAATGCATGACTTTGGCGCCTAATGTTGCCAGCTCCAGCATTTCTTCATAGCCGATTTCATCCAGCTTACGGGCTTCAGGCACCAGACGAGGGTCAGCAGTATAAACTCCCTCAACATCTGTATATATCTGGCATATCTTTGCCTTAAGGCTGGCAGCCAGAGCTACAGCCGTAGTATCCGAGCCACCTCTACCTAAGGTCGTAATATCCTTATCACTGGTTATCCCCTGGAAACCGGCGACAATGACAATATTCCCTTTCTCCAGCTCCTTGACAATGCGTTTGGGCTCAATCCGAAGAATACGAGCTTTACTGTAGCTGGCATCGGTCTCAATACCAGCCTGAGCACCACTCAAGCTCACTGCCTCATAACCTAGACCGTGCAATGCCATAGCCAAGAGAGTGCTGGAGACTATCTCACCCGTGGACAACAACACATCGAGCTCCCGCTCCTCAGGTTTTGGGTTAATCTGCTTGGCTAGCTGAATCAGCTCATCGGTGGTATCTCCCATGGCCGAGACGACCACAATCACCTCGTTACCTTTCTTTTGGGTTTCAGCTATGCGCCGAGCTACATTCTTTATCTTCTCAGCATCAGCTACCGAGCTGCCACCGTATTTCTGAACTATAAGTGCCATACTGCCTCCTCGGCTATTCTAAACCATCCTTATGTGTTTTCTATACCTACACCTGGGCCAACCTGCTCATAATATTATACCCATCATCAATAAAAATTCCAGTGCTTTTAGCTTCGGCCTCGATAAATCTTTTTGCCCCGTTAGGCTTAAACCCTTGCCCCCAGAGGACAAACGGGACAGGCTCGTCACTATGAGTCTGGATTTTTATCGGCGTTGGATGGTCAGGCAGGACTAGAACCCGAAGCGCATCCAAGTTCCAGGAGCGTATCCGGTTGACAATCTCCTCATCAACTCTCTGGATAGCCTCCATTTTATCATCAATCGAACCAGCGTGAGCGGCCTCATCCGGTGCTTCGACATGGATAGCCACCAAATCATATTTCTCCAGCGCCCTCAAAGCTCCAGCCGCTTGAGCAGTGTAATCATTATCCAGGCCATCGGTGACACCGGGGATATCCAATACCTCCATCCCTGCCATTCGAGCCAGGCCGCGAAGAAGGTCTACTCCAGATGTCATGGCAGCATCAAGGCCATAGACTTGCTTGAATGGCGGCATCTCGGGTATTTGCCCGCTGCCCCAGAATAGCCAAATCATAGTCGCCGGGATGTCACCACGGGCTTGCCGCTCAAGGTTCACCGGATGTCCTTTAAGCACAGCTTCAGACCTTTCCATGAGGTCTCGTAACAGGTCGCTGCCCGGGCCATGAGGCAGAAACTCAGCGATTGGCTTATCTGGAATATCGTGCGGTGGAGTACAGGTAGCCAAAAGTGTGTCTTCATGCCCTTTTATCTTGCAAATGTGCCGATAGCGAACACCGGGATAAAAGCGTATTTCGTCGCTGCCCAGCTTTTCGTTTAGAGTAGACATAAGTGCATGCGCTTCCTCGGTGCTGATGTGCCCCGAGCTATAGCTCCACATCTTGCTGTCACGAATGGCGACCAAATTGCAGCGAAAAACGACCTCGTCATCGGCAACTGGAATGCCCATGCTCTTAGCCTCAATACCACTCCTCCCCCGGTAATAGACTTTTGGGTCGTAGCCCAGCACTGACATACAGGCGCAAGCGCTGCTGGGCTCCATCCCCGGTGGCACTGTGCGAACCAGCCCGACAACGCCCTCCTGCGCCATTGCGTCCAGATTCGGGGCGTGGGCAAGCTCCAGACAAGTCTTACCATCACGCTCTGGCAATGCCCAGCCCGAAGCACCATCAATTATAAGAACACAGTACTTCATCTTCTTTTAGTCCATTGTCACTGCGAGCCCCGATAAATCGGGGCGAACTGGCAATCTCTGCCCCCTTCCTTCTAATCCCTTCACTCTGTCATTCTGAGCCCTTCGCTTCCTGTCATTCTGAGGGAGTCCCGATTTATCGGGACGACCGAAGAATCTCACCCATTAACCTTGAGATCCTTCGCTTCGCTCAGGATGACACCTGGACGAATGGCAAGGCGACAGAATAGACACTCCCTAGTTTACAACGCTTGCCCCAAAAGTTAAAGCCGCCTATAATATGTGGCATCGGGGCGTAGCGCAGCCTGGTAGCGCGCAGCGTTCGGGACGCTGAGGTCGGAGGTTCGAACCCTCTCGCCCCGACCACCTCGAACAACTACCTCTCCCTTGAAGGGAGAAGCTAAGTGAGGGTGAAAAATTCCCCTTATAGCTCCTCCGGAATCTTGGAATATTTATCTCAGCCGATTGAGTGTCTATCAGTCCAGTACTCACGATACTAATACATCCGTAAGCCAGATGCAACAATGCTTGGCTTGCAATTTCACATTATAACCATTATATTCTACATTATTAAAATCATTAAAAGTCACACCTGAACCGTTGCGTCCCATTGTTTCTGGAACAAAAGGCTTGAATGCAAATTAAGCTTACAGAACACGCCAGAGAAAGGGCTGACGAAAGAGGCGCTACCGAAGATGAAATCCGCCTCGTCTTAACCACTGGTGAAGAGACTAAACTGAAGAAGGGAAGAAAGAGCAAAGAGATGATTTTCGACTACAATAGGGACTGGTTAGGCAAGTCCTATCCTCAGAAAAAGGTCAAGGCGGTGTATACTGAGGAAGATGACCAAGTGATAGTGATTACAGTCAAGGTTTACTTTGGCAAGTGGAGGTGAGCTGTGAGAATTACTTATGACCCAAAATACGATGCTCTTTATTTGAAAATTGGTGAAGCAGAGAAGGTTTTATGCAAAGAAGTAGATGAGGATATCACGCTTGACCTTGACCCTCAGGGCAAATTGGTGGGCATAGAAATCCTGGCAGCATCTGAGCATGTGGACCTGGACCGGCTATTACCGGTAAAGATAACCAGGGGAAGGGCAAGGTAGTAAGCTGGGCCAATCTTTAGCTCACTACAGGAATTTCTTCTTCCTATTACGTTTGACAGCTTACCCTACCAGAAGTAGTCAAAAAACTCGAAAATTAACGATTTCGGCATTCAGAGAACCGCCACCCAGCTTGCCTTCCTCAAACAATTAACCAGCCGCCTGTCCTAAGGGTATTACTTAACAGAATTACAGATCGCGCAGCAAAGACTACGCCCTGCAACGGAGAAGCGGACAGATTTTCATGCCTATTCTACAATGTGAATGGATTCAATATTTAGGAGGAAATTTACCTTTTGGACTCCTGCTAATCTGTAACTTGATTTGGGCAAAATGGACATTCTCTATTGGCGAAAGCGCTAGGGTGTTCCTTATTCATTAACAGGTGGTTGGGCACCAAATGGAACAAGGCACACTCCAAATCATGTGCCTCTTTAGGTTCTGTGCACAAACGATAATTGAAAATGTGGAACTCGTTTTGTTTGTTCTGCAAATGTTGCTGCAGTCTTGATTTTAAGTCTGCTTTTTCGGAGCGCCCCACATAAAATTTCTGTTTCGTAAAAGAATAGAAAATATATACTCCTGTAGCGCCGGCGTCAATATCATTTACTTTTTCCTGCTTAAACAAGTGATACAAACGCAGAGGAATGAGCTTTTCTGCGAGCTCCCAACGTTTTCCCTCTCTAGTAGCCTGTAGGCTTTTATCCAATTTATCTAGCTTAAATTCTTTGCCGCCGGGAAGAGTAGCGGCTACCATTCTATCGACTAGCATTTTCTGTGCAGCTTGACTTGTATACGCTTTCGCCTCTCCTCCTCGCTTCCAAAACGATGGACCAAACTTCTTGCTTATGGGTTTCAGCATTGTGATAAATCCTTGAAGCTTGACATTACCAAGGCTCACACCTTTAAAATAAATAAATGGAAACAGCCAATGAAAAGTGATTATTCCGCCGGTTCTTTGTAAGGAGTACTTCGTCGCATTATCGCCAGTGCACTCTGGCCATAGATGAGCAATAGCTCTCCAATAAAGGGGGACAAATCCCTTAACTGTATCGACGTCCAGTTTAGAATATACTGGCTCCAAGCTATTTACAAAATTCTGTTCACTTATAACTCGTCCTTTACGTGGGTCTCCTGGTGCTATGACCTTGTCACACCAAGGTGAGCTTGGATCTGAATTGAGTTGGTCGCATATTTCTACCGCATAGAGCCGCCACGGCTGACCTTTTAGGAAGATTTCTAACTTTTCACTTTTATCTCTATATCGCTTATGAAGAATTCTCAACACCAATGCAGGGTCAACTTTTTTCTGCATGGAATTGATTACAACAAACTGCATCGCTTCTTCGGGGCGGTCAAGCCCTTCTATAATTGTCAACGGTATCGGATAATATTTAATTTCCTCGAAATCTTTTGATTGCTTTTCCTTAAGATCTTTGTATGCTTCAAGTAACCCTCGCACACGATGCTGCCCATCAACTTCATAAAAAGGCAGACCTTCATCATAAATTAGAATATTCCCAAGTTCGATAGATTTTTTACTATTGGATTTTTCGAAAGGTTCAAAATCTATAGTTCCTTTTTGCCTTATATTCAGGATGACAGTATTTGGAAGTATAGTTTCCTCAATCTGCAATTTCCTCTCTAGATACTCAGCGATTCTTCGGAATCTCGCTTTATCAGGCTGTCTCTGATAGCCTTCTGGTTTTTCTCTCTTCCAAATATCTGGATATATGCGGTCAGCGTCAAACCAATTTTTAAGTTCTTCCACTGTGGCGCTAGTCAAATAAAGAATGTAACCCCTTTGATTTAACCTTATACCCCGCAAAGTAATCATCGCACCCTCCCCAATCCTTTATTCTTTATGTATGTGTTAATTCGACTGGCAGACTACTACTTCTCCATGGTCATCGCATCAACGTCTTGGGTACTCCATCAAGAATGCTCTGCCCCTAGCTCAAGTCTATGATTGTCGGGCAAGAATGTCAAGCGCTGTCGGACTGCACTCTCTCACACTCTAGCTAAAGGGTGAATTGCCGCTCCACGAAACTGACTGTTGTTGACTGAACTCTCTAGAGCCACGTGGCTCAGCTTGACTGAACATCGGGTAGCTTAATGGCAGGCCCGTTTGGCCTCTTCCCACAAGGCGTTCTGCTCATCCAGAGAAAGACCGGCGAAGTTGATGCCACGGTCACGGCAAAGTTGTTCCATATAGGCAAAGCGACGGCAGAAGCGCTGATTGGCCGAGCGGAGCGCCATCTCCAAGTCTACATCCAACCTGCGAGCCACATTAGCCAGAGTAAAAAGCAAATCGCCAAACTCTTTGGCTCTCTCTTGCTGGTCGGGAGCTTGCTTAATCTCCGCCACTTCTTCAGCCAGCTTATCTATGATTTCTTCCACCTTCTCCCAGTCGAAGCCAACTCCCGCTACCCGCCGCTGGACGGATTGGCTATAGGCTAAGGCTGGCATCTGCTCAGGAACACCAGACAAGAGCGATTCTCCTTCTGTCCGCTCCTCCTGCTTCAACGCCTCCCAGTTGAGCTCTACCTCCCCAGCGTCCTCCACTTTGTGACCACCGAGGACGTGGGGATGACGATGAACCAGCTTGCTACTGATACCCTGGGCAACATCGTCAATGCTGAATTGGCCGGCCTCAGCGGCAATCTGGGCATGAAGCATAATCTGAAGCAGAAGGTCGCCTAGCTCCTCACAGAGTTTTTGTGGTGTCCCTTCTTCCAGAGCTCGTAAAACCTCATAGCATTCTTCAACCAAGTATGGCTTCAATGAGGCATGGGTCTGCTTCCTATCCCAGGGGCAGCCATTAGGGCCACGTAACCTGGCGATAATTTCCTTCAATACAGCAAAGCTGTCCAGATTCTCTTCTTCAGGCAAAATATAGCCTCCACCAGGCAATTATAATCGTGGTGCTATCAATTAGCAATCACAAATAATAATAGACCCCCTGAGAAAATTTCCTTCAGGGGGTCAACACAGGCATGAGGAAAGAGCGGCTACCTTCTTGAACCTAAGGCAAGCAAGACAAAATAGAAAAGCTGAGCTATCGCCTGGAGTGTGGCAGCTACATAGGTGAGGGCAGCAGCCGAAAGAACAGCGCTGGCACCATTATATTCCTGAACGGAGACCATGCCGGTACTACGTAACATCTGCCTGGCACGGTTGCTGGCGTTGAACTCGACAGGTAAAGTAACCAGGCTGAAAATCACAGCCAGTGAAAAAAGAAAAACACCAGCCCAGACCACGGTCATACCGAACTTGGCGCCAAACATAGCCAGTAAGAAACCGAGAATGACAAAGATGTAACCGAGAGTACTGCCCAGGTTAGCCGCTGGCACCAGAGAAGTGCGAAATCTGAGAAAGGCATAGCCAACCTTGTCTTGAACGGCATGCCCCACCTCGTGAGCCACAATCCCTAGTGCGGCTACAGATGGAGTGCTCGCTACTGCTGGAGACAGGCGCAACACCTTCTTGCTCGGGTCATAGTGGTCACCTAGCCTACTTTTTACCCCCTCGACCTTAACATTATTCAAGCCGTTTGCCCCAAGCAACCTGTGGGCTGCCTCAACCCCGGTGATGCGCTGAGAGTTAGCTACCTTAGAATACTTATTAAAAGTTGAACTTACCTTCGCCTGAGCATAAAGCATAAAGATAAATGGAGGCAGCATGATAAGAAACCAAAGCGGGTCAAAGAAAAACACTGTCTACATCCCTCCTCAAAGTTCCCTTTGTAAAGTTAAATTTTAGCTAAAATTAACAACAAAGTCAAAGCAAACTGCTGCCGATAAAATCGCGCTGCCCTCGGACAAATTCCTCGGCAGACATCTCTCGCTTCCCCTCCAATTGAACCCGAATCAGCCCCAAAACTCCATCCCCGGTTGCAACTCCGACAACTGCTGGCCCTGGCTGGGGCAAAGTTACCACTTTGCCTAGCTCTCCAGTTTTCCCCTCGCTCAACGGCACGACTTTACCAATCTTCAAGCGTTTACCTCGCCACCAAGTATAGCACCCGGGCCACGGGTCGAAAGCGCGAACCTGTCGCCATAAGTCCAGAGCAGCAAGTTGCCAATCTATTTGCCCATCGTTTTTAGTTATAACTTTGGTGTAACTGGCCTGGCTTTCCTCTTGAGCGCGTGGCTTGATTTGCTCATCCAGCCATAAGGGCAATGTTTCCATCAGCAATTGAGCACCAGTTTGAGCCAGCTTAGCAGTAAGTGAACCGGTGGTATCCTCAGCAGATATGGGCATCTCTTTCTGATTTATAATGGGCCCAGTATCCATGCCAGCATCCAGCAACATAATGGTAACCCCGGTGACCTCTTCTCCTTGTAAAATAGCTGTGGCTACCGGTGATGCACCTCGATATTTAGGTAGAAGAGAGGGATGGACATTAAGGCAGCCGAACTTAGGTAAAGCTAATATTTCAGGCGGTAAAATCTGTCCAAACGCCGCCACTACAAGCAGGTCAGGAGCATAACTGGCTAACCGCTCGATAGCGTTACTGTCTTTCAAGCTGTCCGGTTGCACTATTTCAAGCCCGTGAGATAGCGCCAGTTGTTTTATTGGAGGCAAGACAACCTGCTGCCCCCGGCCGGCCTTACTGTCCGGTTGAGTGTATACGGCGACCACCCGGTAAGAGCTACGAATCAAAGCCTCTAAACTAGGAACAGCAAAGTCCGGAGTGCCCATAAAAACGACGCGCATAGCCTATAAATAAATTTTACCAACTTTCTCCGTTATGTCAAAAACCCCCTTGACACCCCGAAAGACCCACTGTGCTACTATAAGAGGCGTTTGTGGTGCGGTCCCCGGTCTATTATTTTTAGTTTCTTCATCACATAACTGTAGCTTAATACAAGCTGTAAAATTTGGAGATGCGATAGACCTTAGGGTAAGGGATTTTTGTTTCATTTGCCGGGGTTGCCAACTAAATTTCTATCAGGAAAAGAAGTTGAAGTCAGCAAAAGAAATCTGGGAAGCTGCTCTAGGAGAACTTCAACTTCAAGTTAATAAGCCGAACTACGATACCTGGCTTAAGGACACTACCGGTATAAGTTATCAAGGTGACATCTTTGTGGTCGGTGTCCCCAATGTCTTCGTCGCTGAATGGTTAAAGAATCGCCTCTATTCCCTGATTAAGAGGACTGTGACCAGCATCACCGGCAAGACAATTCAAGTAGAATTCGAAACTCGGTTACCCAGCCAAGGCACTCAACTAACCCCCGCCTACCCAGCTGATGGCGGGACAAGCACAAAGGTAAGAGAGCCGATAACAGCACCTAAACTTAACCCAAGGTATACCTTCGATACCTTCGTTGCTGGAGAGGCCAACCGCCTGGCTTATGCAGCGGCTTTAGAGGTCTCCGAAGAACCGGGGCAAAGATACAATCCATTTTTTATTTACGGTGATACTGGCACAGGCAAGACACATCTGCTCCACGCCATCGGAAACGCCGTTAAGGCTAAGGGCCTCCGCATACTCCTGGCCACTGCCGAGCAGTTTACCAACCAGTTTGTAATCGCCCTTAAGAATAATAGGATTGATGACTTTCATCTCAAGTTCAGGAGCGCTGATGTTTTATTAGTTGATGATATCCAGTTCCTGAGCGGCAAGGCGCAAACTCAGGAATGTCTGGTACACATTTTCAACGACCTTTATGATAATAACTGCCAGATGGTGGTCACAAGCGACCGACCTCCAAAAGCTATATCCTCGGTCACCAAAAAATTAAGGTCGCGCCTCGAATGGGGGCTAATCGCTGATATCAGCCCCCCGGATATAGAAACACGTCTAGCCATCCTGAGAGCTATATCAAAGCAGCTAAATATGCCCATTTCACCGGAAGTGCTGCGTTTTCTGGCAACACAATTTCAGCAAAATGTTCGCGAGCTACAAGGTGCCCTAAATAGAGTAGCTACCTACACCAAGCTAAGCGGCTCAAAGTTAGACATGCAACTAGCCATGGAGGCACTGTCAGACGTAATATCAAAGGACAATAGGCGAGACGTTATGCCCACACCAAGGCTGATAATGGACAGTGTAGCCAGTTACTACGGCATTGACTCTGAAGCACTGGTAAGTAAACAGAGAGATAAAAAGACCGCTCTGGCTCGTCAGGTTAGCATGTATTTGCTACGCGAGCAAAACCACTGTAGCCTGGCTGAAATCGGCAAAATGCTAGGCAATAGAGACCACACTACCATACTTCATGGTTGCGAAAAAATAGCTGCTGAGATAAAGGTTAATCCACAGCTTAACAAGTCAATCAAAGAGATCCGCCAAAGCCTCGGAATCAGGAAAACCTAAAGCCACCTCAGAACTTGTGGAAAAACATCCCAAAATAGTGGATAATTCCACTGATTTGTTAATAAGTACATTAGATTCTCATATCGCTCTTTGCCATTAGCAATATGTATTCCATGCACATAAATCACCACCTTAATATTATCTATTATTAATTATCCAACTACACTCATAAAGATTAATAAAGAGAATTAAATTAGTGGATAGAGTTGAAATTACAGTGTTAGGTGGAAATGGTGGGAATGGTATAATCAGTTTCCGACATGAGAAATTTGTCCCATTTGGTGGACCGGATGGTGGAGACGGAGGTTATGGTGGGAATGTGTATGTTGTTGCTGATAAAAGTGTTACTTCACTAGATTGTTTTAGGCATAAGAGGTGGTTTAAGGCTGAGTCAGGAAAGGGCGGAGGAAAGCAGAAGAAACACGGTGCCAATGGTGATGACCTTATGATTGGGGTGCCTTTAGGGACGATGGTATTTCTTAAGGAGGATAAGCAAGAGGTGCTGCTGGCTGATTTAAGTCAGCAGGAACAGAAGGTGTTAGTAGCTAAGGGGGGTAAAGGTGGGCTGGGCAACGCCCGTTTTGCTACAGCTAGGAATCAGGCTCCTAGGATAGCTACTCCAGGTGGGCATGGAGAGGAACGTCGCATCATCTTAGAACTTAAAATCATTACTGATGTCAGTATTATTGGATATCCTAGTGTGGGTAAATCCACCCTCTTGGCGGCTATTTCTAAAGCTAATCCCAAAATAGCTGATTACCCTTTTACTACACGGGAGCCAGTTCTGGGGATGGTTGAGGTGAGGATGATGGCGATTATTGTAGCGGAGATTCCCGCCCTTGTGGATGGTGCTCATCTGGGCAAAGGACTGGGGCATGAATTCTTACGCCATGTGGAGAGGACTAAAGTTCTGCTCCATCTGCTTGATGGAGGCTCTCCTTCTATTGTTGACGACATGAAAAAGCTGAATGCGGAGTTAGCTTTATATAAGCTGGCATTGGCCGAGAAGCCTCAGCTTGTGGCGGTAAACAAAGTAGATTTGCCGGAGGTTCAAGCCCGATTAGCAGAACTCAGGCAAATCTTTAGCTCTCTAGGGATAAAGGTCTTCTTTGTTTCAGCGATTACCAAGGAGGGTGTGCCTGAGCTCGTTTCTGAAATAGTTAAGATGTTGGATAGAGCGCAGGAGGAGTCAACTGCTCCCGAAATGCCGATAGCTGTTTTTCGACCTAAACCTAAGGTGAAGCGGAGTAAATGAACATAGGTGTACTGGGCGGCACTTTTGACCCGATTCATTCGGGGCATCTTATTATTGCTGAAGAGGCCAGGCTGAAATTCAGTCTTGCCAGAGTTCTCTTTGTTCCCGCTGGTCAGCCGTGGCTTAAGACAGATAGAACCATTACTGCGGCAAGCCACCGCATTGAGATGGTGAAGCGGGCTATTGCTGCCAAACCCTACTTTGAGCTTTCGACTGTTGATATAGACCGCCCTGGGCCTTCTTATACCGTGGATACGGTTAACATTTTGCATCAGCAGTTAGGTGTTGAAGCCAAAATCTTCTTCTTGTTAGGCTGGGATAGTCTGGCTGAACTGCCTCAATGGAAGGAGCCAACCAAGCTGATTCAGCTTTGCCATTTAGTGGCTGTTACCAGGCCGGGCTTCAGCCGTCCGGACTTAAAAGCTCTGGAAACAGAGGTTCCCGGAATAACTCAGAGTGTGGTCTGGCTTGATATACCGCCAGTTGACATCAGTTCTTCAGATATACGATACAAAGTAGCCCGAGGGTTGTCTATCCACAGTCTGGTGACTGAGGATGTGGAGGGGTATATAAAGGAGCACAAATTATACCAGAGTCAGGATAGCCTCC
>VGNY01000044.1 GCA_016865895.1 Chloroflexota bacterium
GGCAAAATCCAAGGTAGTGATATGGCAGTCCATTCCAATATAATGCATTCTGGTATCTCCTTTCTAAGATGAGATGAGCAACTTTATCATATCTTAGTAAAGGGATACCCATGGTTTCATTTTCTCAAAACAGGCGTTTACACCAGATGGCTGGCTAGTCACCGGCGATAGGGGGTGGGTGGATGAGGATGGGTATGTATTTCTGGCTGGTCGGGGTGATGACATGATTATCAGGGGTGGTGAAAATATCTCACCTGAGGAAGTTGAGGATGTGCTCCATTCTCATCCTAAAGTTGAGGAGGCGGTGGTGATTGGTGTGCCCGACCCGGAGTGGGGGCAGCAACCCAGGGCTGTCGTGGTGTTGAAGAAAGGGGAGGTGGCTACCGACGAAGAGATTATGGAATACTGCCGTTCCAAGCTGGCGGGTTTCAAACGTCCCAGGTCGGTGGTTTTTGTTGATTCTTTGCCGCGTAATCCTATGGGTAAGGTGCTAAGGAAGGCACTTCGTGAACAATACGGGCAGCCCTGAGAGTGGTTAGTAACTCCCCTTCATCTTTGCGAGCCCTTCGTTCCTGTCATTCTGAAGGAGCGAAGCGACCGAAGAATCTCACTCAGAGTAAACTCCGCGAAACAATCTTGGGATTGCTTCGTCGCTCTATGTAGTGCGAGGCTTTAGCCTCGATATAGAAAAGCGACCCTAAAGGGTCGCACTACATTCTCGCACTACACTTTGAAATTCAGCGTCTTTGGAGCTAAAATATTCGAGGAGGTTTAGATAAAAGTGGCCAATCAGATAGGCAAAAGATATGTTTGTAAAAAGTGCGGTTCAGAGTTCATAGTTACCAGAGGTGGTGAGGGTACGTTGGTCTGTTGTGGTCAACCGATGGAGTTGAAGACATAGTCTTCTTAACCGTTGGTCTAAATATTGACTCGAGGGAGACCTGTTATGAATCAGCTAGGTAAGAGGTTCAAGTGTCAGGTTTGCGGCACTGAGGTGTTATGTACCAAAGGTGGCGAAGGAGCGGTAAACTGCTGCGGGCAGGAAATGCAGGTTCAGGAACCAAGGCCTTTGCCTTCGTCTGACTGACTTGACGCAGCTATCACTGCAATCTCAGCATTTATCCTCTTGTATCTTTCAGCCACACGTTAAGCCTATTGTAGAAAGCGAGCGATTGTTCATCTGCAGTTGGGGGTTGCATGAAGTGTATTTCGGAAGGGTGGTACAATTGCTCCTCTCCGCAGGGATTCACGGCCAGCAGTGTATCGCTTAAACCGTCCCATTTTTTATTTACCGGCAGACCTATTTTTTGCAATGCCGGGTCTATAGTAGCATCAACTAAAACGAGCTTTCCATCTATATCTACCTTGCAGGCGAGGTGATAGCTTATCGGCATAGCATCAGCCAGCCTTTGCAGTTCCGGTGGATAGACGGCTTCAAAGTCGTTCCATCTAAAAGGATAGACTACGTACAGCACTTCCAGCCCGATTTTCTGGTACATATAACACAGAAGGAAGTGCTTTGGCGTGCATGAGCCCCGGTTGAACTTGAGTATGTCTACGTATCGTTCAGGGTCATTCAGTTCAGGTATCACAGCATAAGGTATATCTCTTATTTTGTAGAAAATGCTTATTCGTGCGTCTTTGGCATTCTTGCCACGTGTCCAGTCATGTAGTTTACGGTCGACGATGTCAGTAGCCATAGCTTAGAGGATTTAAGATTACCTTATTGGTCGCTTTATATCAAGGTGAACATGCTGTGACAGCTAATAGTCCTAAATATGGTGAGGCAAAACGTACGGTAGACAGAACCTTTGCTCTGGCCTTCAGCCTCACCAGATGCAATGCTGAATAGGCATAACTGAACAATCCGTCAGAAAGTGACAGCTACGTCCCATCCGGAAAGACTAAAGCGATCCAGAAGATAATCTTGTAAAGATGGTCGATAATCTCTTGTGGATTATCATCTTTGTCGAATGAGCCTACCACAAATTCCGATAATCTCAGCCCAAGTAAATAAAGTGTTCCCAATCACAGTCATTGCATTCCCAGTTTTCGAATTCAGGCCCAGGACCATCATAATCAACCTCTCGGTCTTTTGTCACCGAAAGACTCGGGCTTCCGCAATTTGGGCATTGGTAGTATCTGCGGTTAGCAAACTGGTTTGACTGTGAGTCCAATTCAAGTAATAAGGCCATTGCCATAGCAGTATTGACCACACACCATTCAGTACTTATCTCATCGATTGATGTTCGATGCTGAATTTCATTTGCTAATGCGAGGAGGATTTCACATTGTTTCTTGAGCTTTTCGGAGCAATTAGGCCATTGTCCAAATATGTATGATAGCATGGTCTTGACATCTGCTGTTCCTGGTGGGGTCGTACCAACAGGTAATAAGTTCAGCGAGAACAGCTTCCTTGTGAACTCTATCCATGAATCTCTTACCAATATCCCAATCTGCTGATGCTTTTCGATAGTTGTGGCTCTCCTTAGCTGTCTCTGAGCAAGCATCAATTTACGTGCCACCAATTCGTGATAGACCTTGATGTCTTTGATATAATTATTTATTTTGTATTTCATAAGCGTCTATTGCGAATTATTCTCAATCGCTTTTTACCTATGATAGATTCAGCCGATCAATAAGGTTAAAACGCGATATATCAATGTGCAGTATCTTTACAGTGCTGTCGAACAACTTCAACCCATCTCTCATACCAAAGCCATTGTCCGGGCACTTCGGTTCCATAACCTTTACCTGGATTTTTAGCATCCAACTTCTTCCATAGTTGTGTATGGTCATACATGTTAAAATTAGTGTATCCTTCTTCTCTCATCATTTCTACGATACCACTCGCTCGATACTTCTTACGTTCGGTCTCTTTCAGAACCCAGTAATCACGATCAATAACCTTAGCAAGAGGTGAATCTGCGGAGATAAACTCGATAGCTCGATCTGCTTGCCCTTTTTTGCCGGTGAGTTTTCTAACGAAAAATAGACGATATGAATATAGTGGCGACTGGAAATCTTCATCCGACAATGATGCATCAAATTCTTGAACATACTTGGCCACGTTGATAGGTAGTGGTTTTGATGCCTCTTCGGGTTCTGGAACTTTGGTAATGTCTCTGAACTGTAATGTGAAAACCAGCGCATTGCGCAATCCATATTTTTCACCGAATAATACCGTTATCGTTCTTTCATAATTCAAACAGCAAGCCAAATACCTACCTGTGAGACGCTCATCGATGCCTTCAGATTTATGATGTTCAATTTCGTGGCGGAGTCCGATAAGAAAGCGAAGATTACTTTTTGTAGCAGAATCCAGAGGACACCTTTCTTCATTTAGGCACCTCTCTAACTCCCAATATTTATAGGCGCCCGACTTCGTTCGATCAAAGCGTCGACGCTTCGTTCGCTTCTGATAGTATCTATAATCTACACGCTTCTTTCTGTAGTATGCGTGTAGAAGATACATCCAAGCGATAACCATTAAAACAATAAAGGTCTCGGTTTTAAAGGTGGTAAGCGGATTATTGAAACTCTGAACCGCATTCAGTGCTGCTTCTCTTGATTTTCCCAACAACTCTTTCTGAATTGATCCTATACGTCTTTTCCGATCGCTCATTTATGGTAACTTTAGTCTTGGTGCGGGTTTTTGTCAAGGCAGACGCTTTCATGCATTTACGATACTCGGTCAAACGGCAGCTACTAATGCGTGGTCACACAAAGCCAAAACGTGCACCCAGATATTACTGTAGTCCTGCAACTAACAGTCCAATACCCGCACGGATAATTCTTTCTGTCGAATGTGGTATCATTTGAACTGTAGTCAAGCGTTTTTGTTCTTAGGAAGACAGTATGGATATTAATACCAGCCCAGAGCTTCATGCTATATGGAGTGAAGCAAAAGAGCACATCGAAAAGGGCGATTACGATAAGGCTGTCGAAATATATAAGTACGTCCTGATCAGATATAGTGACAACGATATTGCGGTTGAGTATGCAAATGCTTATCTTGGTGACATTTTCTTGACGCTAAGGCGGCTCAGTCTGGCGGAGAATCACATCAAGAAGGCTATTGATTGCAAGCCAGATAACCCCAGTTATCATTACCTTCTTGGCTTCACATATTCTATACAGAGGCAATGGGGCAAGGCTATTAGTGAATTTGAAGTGGCTGTTGCCAAAGAACCGGATAATGGTGAGTATTTACGTGGACTAGGATGGGCCATTCATTGTGCTGGTGATAAAGCAAAAGGCTTAGCATATCTTCATAGGGCGATTGACCTCATGCCAACCAATGTGAACATCTTGACTGACTTGGCCGTCGTTTACCTGTCTGCCCTTCAGTTTGATAAAGCGCGCGAATATGCTGAAACGGCGGTGCGGATTGACCCCAAGAGCAACGTGGCGAGAGAGGTTCTCGATCAGATTGATCGTTTTGAAGCAGACCTTGGGCGATTTAGAGGACGTTTATAAGGCAAACTTCGACCTAGACAGTCTTGCTGATGGCTTCAATCTTGTTCGTGCAATTACCGCAGCACCCATCAGATTATGCCATCGGTTTGCCTACGATTTAACTTTTCATCGAATTGTTGGCTAATGAAGGGCAGGCGGGTATTTTCGGCAGAAGATTTCTTTTGAGGTTTCTGCTTGCTATATCAGGACAGCAGGACAGGGGTAGCTTTGAGATGGGGGAATTGGCTATGGGAGATGGGGGCCTTACTTTGGAAGGCGCAGGCTGGTATCGTCAGCGTTTTAGAGCAGACCTTTGATGAGCCCGCCATCTACCTGGATGGTGGCTCCGGTTATGTAGCTGGCTCTTTCTGAACAGAGGAAGACGATTAGATTGGCTACTTCTTCGGGGGTACCGCAGCGGCCAAGCGGGATGCTGGCTGTTATGTCTGCTAGAGCAGTCTCGTATGGTTTTCCCTGGGATTCGGCGCGTTTTCGTATTACAGACGATAGTCTATCGGTCAGAATCCAGCCGGGGCATACGTTGTTGACGAGAATGTTGTCGCGGGCCAGTTCATTGGACAGCGTCTTGGCTAAACCAATGACTGCGGCTCTTATGGAGTTGGATAGGATGAGGCCTTCGATTGGCTGTTTTGCGGCTACAGATACGATATTAGCTATTCTACCTCCGCCGGCTTTTCGCATATAGGGGATTACTTCTCGACATAAGCGGATGGTGCTCAGTAAATTCAGAGTTATGGCATCTTGCCAGTCTTTGTCATCGAAGTTGCTGAACAGGCCGGTTGGCGGGCCACCGGCATTGGTGACCAGTATATCTATTCGCCCGAATTCATAGGCAGTTTTTTTAACCAGCTTGTGTATATCCTCTGGATGGGTGACATCAGCTACTACGGGCAAAACCCTGGCTGAAGTGGCAGACATAATCTCTTTAGCCGTCTTTAGCAATTCTGCTTTTTCACGGGCACATATAGCTAGGTTAGCGCCTTCTCTGGCGAGACCTAGCGCTGTTGCCTTACCCAGGCCTTTGCTGGCTGCGGCTACTATGGCTGTTTTGCCGGTGATTCCAATGTCCATAGGATGTTGACGTGATATTGGCTTAAGGCTGAAGGTTGGTTACCCGCTCAAGGTAGCACTTCCATCGGGCATTTACCCAGTCCTGCAACGTGTTGATTTGCTCTTCAGTCATATTCTTAAATCTACCCTGTTCTATAAGGTAGTCTCTTACTGGCTTTAGATTACCACCTTTTTGGGCGATGGATTCACTGGCCGAGGTGAGGCGGAAGACACCGTCTTCAACCTCATAGAGCACAACCAGGCCAGTTTCGGTGGCGAGCTGACCTATTTTGATGGTGTCACTGTATGGGAATTGCCATCCGGCGGGGCAAGGTGTGAATACATGTATGAATCTGGTGCCCTTTATATCCTTGGCTTTTCTGACCTTTTCATAGAGGTCCAGGGGGTAAGAGGCATTAGCGGTGGCAATATATGGTAGGCCATGCGCTTCCATTATCGCAGCTATATCCTTGGGGGGATGCTGTTTGCCAAGAATTGGTGTGGTGCCTGTGATGGCACCTGGTGGGGTGGAGCCTGAGCGCTGATTGCCTGTGTTCATATAGCCTTCATTGTCGTAGCAGATGTAGATAAAGTCTTCCTGCCTTTCTGCGGCGCCGCTCAACGATTGGATTCCGATATCATGTGTGCCGCCATCGCCGGCTATAGCCAGTACAGTTAGCCCTTTTCTACCGGTGGCTTTAAGCCCGGCAACCAGTCCAGTGGCTGATGCCCCGGTGGAGGCAAACGGGGTATTTACACAAGGGACGTTGACGGATGTTATTGGATACATGCCGTGCAGTACAGTGAGGCAACTGGCTGGTACCGTCACAATTACCTGTCCGTCTAACGCTTTCAGGATGTGGCGATAGGCAAGAGATAAGGCACATCCGGGACAAGTCCTGTTGCCCGGCAGAGCATATTCTACTTCGGTCAGGTTGACTGCAGTAGCTTTCAATGTACGACTCCTTTTAGATATAACACACCCATTCGGGGTATTCGGTATTTAAAATACCTGTTTCCAACAAGGGTAGCGATTTCCTCACTGCATCTGCTAGTTCTCTAGCTTTAACATCGCGGCCGCCTAGTCCGACAATGAAGTTTCGTATCACCGCTTTAACGGAACTTCCGTAAAGGGCTGACTTGATTTCTGAGCAGGTGGCTCCTTCAGAGCCATAGCTGATATTCTTATCAAAAACCACGACCAGACGAGATTTCTGGAGCGCTTTTACCACATCGGCTTTGGGGAATGGCCTGAACGCTCTCAAGCCCAGGATGCCAACTTTATGGCCTTCTTCTCGGAGCATATCTGCAGCCACTATCGCTTCCATTGCCAGGCTACCCATGGCGACAATAGCTATGTCAGCATCATTCATTTTGTCTTCCCAGAGTAAGTTGGCATAGCTTCTGCCGAATAATTCGCCGAATTCCTGCCCCACCTTGATTATTGTTTCTGCTGAGTCTTGGATGGCTTCCTGCAGGAGGTATCTCAGTTCCATATATCCATGACAGAGCATTCCCTCGGCGTTGACTCTGGGGTCTGCCAGGGTTACGAGGTTGTAGTTCTTGGGGTTGGCCGGGTCGAGGATAGTGTGTGGTTTGTACGGAGGTAGAAATTTGTCCACATCATCCTGTGATGGGATGTCTACTGGCATTTCAGTGTGGGATAGCACGTAACCGTCGAAGCAAACCATAACAGGTACATAGACTGTTTCGGCAATCTTATAAGCTTGAATTATCGAATCCAAAATCTCTTGATTGTTTCGGGCATATATCTGTATCCAGCCGGTATCTCGTTGAGATATAGAGTCTTGCTGGTCATTGAGTATGTTCCAAGGTGCTCCAAGGGCGCGGTTAACGCAGGCGAGTATTATGGGAAGACGTGCTCCGGCTGCCCAATGCAGCATCTCATGCATATAGGCTAGGCCGTGTGCACTTGTGGCGGTGAAGGCTCGGGCGCCGACCATAGAAGCTGAGGTACATACGGCGAGAGCACTGTGTTCACCCTCGACGGCAACGTATTCAGCGTTGAGTTCACCTTTTTCTACAAATTCAGAGAGCGTTTCAGTAAGCGGTGTCTGTGGGGTAATCGGGTAAGCGGCAATCACCTGGACACGGCTGAGTTTTGCCCCCTCGGCCGCAGCCTGATTACCATCCAGTAGTCGAATATTTGTTTTGTTGTTTTGCTTTGTCATAACTCATACACTGTGTTTATTGTACATATGGTGCAAGTCTTTTCCACCCCGATGAAATTGGGGGGACGGGAGCCTCGTTGTGGGAAGGCGACCCTAAATCCCGACTGGTCGGGATAAAGGGTCGCACTACATCCTTATACTACATTGTTACACCATAGTTATAGCTTTTGCTGGGCATACTAGCATGCATATACCGCATCCTTTGCAGTATTCCAGATTTATCTGCACGGGTATGGTTTTCTTGATGATGGCGTCTGGACAGTACAGCCAGCAAAGAAAGCATGCCGGCTTCTTTTGTTTAGCCGGAATACATTTGTTATGGTGTATCACTGGCATCAGGCTGCGCCACTCGCCTGTCTTGCCGGCTTCACCAATTGCTGGTGATGACTCATCGCAAATGTGTTTGCAATCTCTGGTTCCCATAAGCTTGTGTTATCTAATTTTCTCCAGTTTGGTTATCTCGTAGGTTTTTGTAATTGCAGCGAGATTGATATTTATGGCATTGTTGGAAAATCTTTGTCTTATTACTTTTTCTATGTTTGGCATATCCACTATTTGGGTAGCCCGGGTAACCGCTCCTAGCATGGCGGTATTCACCATTGGGAGTCCTCCGACCATTAGCCCCAGTTCTCGGCATACTTTGGTGGCATCGGCGGTGGCGATGTTGAAATCACCTTTGATGTTTAACTCTTTGGGATGTAGCCATGAATTTACTATCAACCATCCTCCGCTGCTCAACCCACTGGTTACCTCTTGATATTTCAGTAAGGTGCGGTCTAGAACAACAACTGCATTCGGTTTTTCCACCTGAGATATGACCATTACAGGTTCCGGGGAAATTCTGGTTAATGCGCTTACCGGGATACCTCTTCTCTCAGCGCCAAATGATGGTGCTGCGGTTACCCCGTGATATCCTTTGAGATAGGCAGCCTGAGCCACTATCTTGGCGGCTGTTACCGCTCCTTGTCCGCCTCGTCCGTGCCATCTAATCTCATACAGCCTTGTGCTTGTGGAACGCTTCTCTGCCATTTCTGTTAATTCCAGTTGTTACAGTAGGGTATTTCAAAACGCACAGGCATATATGGTAGCTCTCATTACTTGAATGTGTCAAATATAGGGTATCGGGGGACTCGCAATGACGAGGTGGCCTTTTCTTTCTGTGAATTGTCAGAAGATATGCTGATTTACGTCTTAAGCTCTTCTAGAAGCTTTTCATAGTAATCCAGGCATTGGGGGTTGCCCAAAGCATCTCTGTTCAAGACCGGTCTACCATGTATTATGTTAGTAACGGCGCTTTCGACCTTCTTCATGTTCAGTGTGTAAGGGATGTCGGGCACCTGGAGGATTTTAGCTGGCATGTGTCGTGGAGAAGCATTCTCGCGCAGCGTCTTTCTAATCTTGTTTTTCAAGTCCTCTGTCAAGCTGTGCCCTTCAGCTAGTTTAACGAAGAGAATAATACGTTGGTCTCCTTCCCAGTTTTGTCCTATTGCCAGGCTATCAGCGACCTCCTCTAATTTTTCTACCTGGTTGTATATCTCCGCTGTGCCTATGCGGACACCGGATGGCTTTAATACTGAATCAGAGCGTCCGAAGAAGGTATATCCACCTGTGTCGCTGTGACGCATGACATAGTCACCATGACGCCAGACGCCGGGGTAAACTTCAAAATATGCCTCCCTGTATTTCTTGCCATCGGGGTCGTTCCAGAAGTAGAGAGGCATGCACGGGGCAGGAGCTTCACAGACGAGTTCGCCTTCTCGGTCAACTACTGGCTTACCATTTTCGTCGTAGGTATTTATTTTCATGGCTAAAGCAGGCCCCTGCAATTCGCCGGCATACACCGGGCTGATAGGGTTTCCAGTGCAAAAGCAACCATTTATGTCAGTGCCGCCGGAGCTAGAGTTAAACCACAAGTCCTTCTTAACCTCTTGGTAAACATACTCAAATCCGTCGGCTGAAAGAGCTGAGCCGGTTTGCCATATCTGCTGCAATGATGACAGGTCGTAATCCTTCCCCGGCTTGAATTTCTCGCCTCTGAGAAAGTTGATATAACTGGCGCTGCAACCGAACATGGTAACTTGTTCGTCTTGTATCAACTTCCAGGTAGCGCCCACGTCGGGATAACTGGGATTGCCGTCATATAAAACTAAAGTATTTCCTGTTGCTAAAGAGCTCAACATCCAGTTCCACATCATCCAGCTACAAGTGGTAATGAAAAAGTGGACATCTTCTCGTTTCAAATCGGTGTGGATAATTAGCTCCTTCAACTGATTGATAAGGATTCCGCCGACTCCCTGTACCATGCACTTTGGCTTACCAGTCGTTCCCGAGGAGAACATTATATATACCGGATGGTCAAAAGGTAGTTGTTCAAATTTAATGTCGAGCCCCTTTTCCTGGGATAGGAAATCAACCCAGTGCACCGAATTGGGCACGAAGCTGATATCTTGTTTCTGCCCTATATATGAAGCCACTACAACCTTTTCGATTGAAGGTATTTTCTTTACAATCTCAGCGGCATTGGGGAGGGAATTAAAAGCCTTTCCTTTATAGAAATAGCCATCAACGGTGAATAAAACTTTTGGTTCGATCTGGCCAAGGCGGTCAACGGCTGCCTCTGGACCGATGTCAGTAGCGCAGGAAGCCCAGGTAGCGCCAATGCTAGTGCTGGCAAGCATAGCAATAGCAGTCTCCATCATGTTGGGCATGTACGCTGCCACCCTATCTTTCTGGGAAACTCCTATTTGTCGGAGGGATTTTGACAAGCGTGCCACGGTGTCGTAAAGTTCCCCATAGCTCATTTTTGCTGATTTCTGGGTTTCTCCTCTGAATATAAAGGCAGTGTGATTATCTCTGTATCTCAGCAGGTTTTCGGCGAAGTTTAGTCTTGCCCCGTTAAACCATTTGGCTCCTGGCATTTTGTTCAGGTCATCGATTACGGTGTCGTAGTTTTTGGAAGCCTTGATTTTAACGAAGTCCCATACTGCAGCCCAGAAATCGGGTATATCATTTACTGACCAGGAGTATAGTTCGTCATAAGTGCTGATTTTCTTGGTATATCGCTTATTGACATAATCTATAAACTTAGTCATATTGGATTTCTTTTTTCGTTCCTCAGACGGTTTCCAGAGCAGTTTGGCCATAATGTCCTCCTTCTTTTTGGTTGTGCGATTTGAAATCAGTATTAGGCTTTTGGTATTCAAATACAGGCTTTATTGCAACTCCATATTATCCTTTTTAGCGGCGGGTAAATCAAGGGCAAACATCAGTTTATTAATATCACCGGGCTACTGGCTCTCTTATAACATTTCCTACAAATCTAAGTCATCCTCATTGGCGGTGAATTTGGCTGCCTCTTCTTTGCGGGGACAGATCTCGAGGAAATCGCAATTCCAGCAATAAATATTTGGGGTAGCCGGGTATTCTTCCTCCGTGCATATCCTGTTAACCATGCCAATTACATAGGAAGTTGCTTGTGCCAACTCTGCGGCGGTCAGCTCGATAGTTCGGAGCTTGCCAGCATCCAGATAAAGATAGGAAGCTTTTTTGAGCGGCAAGTCTTGTTTCTTAGAAAGAATAAGGGCGTAAATATGGAGCTGAATTTGATTTATCTCCGCTGGCATCTTGCCGGTTTTGTAATCAATAATATGCAGACTCCCGTCGGCTTCTTTATCTACCCGGTCTATTCTGCCGCCCAAAACGAGGTTAGGGGTGAGTTCTACTTTGTGATAATTTTCTATCATAAGAGGTGTGACCGATATGTCCTGATTTTTGGCAAACCGACGTAGTTGGTTGAGAGCCTTTTCACCCCATCTTTTCTCATCCTCTCTGTTATTGAACCCTTTGCGGTTGCGTCGCCATTTTTCTCGCAGCAAATTCTCTAGTTTCGGTAGGCTCCTTTCGCTAATTGGGACAGCAGAGAGAAAATCCTTGAGTGCAGCGTGGACGTGGTCACCCATGGTGAAATAAGGTCGTGCCTTTTTATAAATATCCCCGAGATGCTCAATATACTGAAATTTATATTGCCTTGGGCATTGCAGAAACATATTTAGTTTGAAGGGAGAAGCTTCAAACATTTTGAATTATCATTGAGACAATCTTTAGTGTTTTGTGGCCTGCTTCTATTTTATCACAATTGACTGCGGGGACAGGCATAGGTAGAATGCTAGGGATAACTGATGTTTGAATCTCTAACTCAGAAACTGAGCAAGTTGTTTAGTAGACTCGGCAATAAAGGGAGACTCAGTGAAAAAGATATCGATGAGGCTCTGCGAGAGATTCGGTTAACTCTGCTGGAAGCTGATGTTAATTTTAAGGTAGTGAAGAGTTTTGTGGCTGGAGTAAGGGAGCAAGCTTTGACTGCTAATGTATTGGAAAGCCTTACTCCGGCGCAGCAAATCATAAAAATTGTTAATGAAGAACTCGTGGTCGTTTTAGGCAAAGAGCCTAGTCGCCTTGCAGCGGCTAGTCGTCCACCTTCAATTGCTATGCTTGTCGGCTTGCAGGGCTCGGGAAAGACTACTACAGCGGCTAAGCTGGCTCTGCACATTAAGAACTCAGGGCAGCGTCCTTTGTTAGTAGCTGCTGATACCCGCCGTCCTGCTGCTATTGACCAACTGGTGGTGTTGGGCAGACAGTTAGATATACCGGTTTACAGTGAGGATGCGAGTGCAACGCCGTTAACTATTTGTAGGCAAGCATTAAAACAGGCTGAAAGGATTGGGGCTACCTGGGTAATCATTGATACACAGGGACGCCTTCACATTGATAAAGCGCTGATGGACGAACTAGCTCGACTGAAGTCAGAAATTAAGCCTTCAGAGGTGTTATTGGTGGTGGATGCTATGACCGGACAGGATGCAGTGAACACGGCTGAGGAGTTCAATAAGAATGTTGGGCTGACCGGGCTTGTTTTGACTAAGATAGATGGAGATGCTCGAGGTGGTGCTGCTCTTTCTATTAGATTTGTCACCGGAGTGCCGGTGAAATTTATTGGTATTGGTGAAAAAGTAAGTGACTTTGAGCCTTTTTATCCAGAGCGACTGGCATCTCGCATTTTAGGCATGGGAGATGTGCTTACCCTTATTGAGAAAGCGGAGAAAGCATTTGATGAGCAGCGTGCCAAGCAGCTAGAGAAGAAAATGCGCACCTCAGGATTTAATCTTGAAGACCTTCTAGTGCAACTGCGACAGATTGAGAAAATGGGAACGCTAAGCCAATTAGTTGAGCTGCTACCTGGTTTTTCGAAATTCGCTCCCAGCATAGGTCATGGCGATGAAGAAAACCGGTTACGAAAAATTGAGGCTATAATTTTGTCTATGACTCTAGAAGAGCGGCGTAATCCGACTATTATTGGTGGCAGCCGACGGCGGCGTATTGCAAAGGGCAGTGGAACCACACCTGGAGATGTAAATCAACTGCTCAATCAATTTTACCAGATGCAAAGGTTGACCAAAATGGCAGCGAAGGGAAAGCTGCCTAGGGATTTGATGGGTATGATGGGGCGGTAAGGGGACTTTTACTTGCTGGTTTTGGTCGTTCCAGTGATAGTAAGCTGATGATTTTTGATTTGGACGTTAGTTATCTCCAAGGACACGTCAGCTAATTGCAAGCTCACCATAATATTTAATATTTGCTCAGCTCTCCCTTTTATGGTTTTAGGCAGAGGTAATTTACCTAGGTTGAAGTCCGTTATAACTATTTTAGGGGTCCCATTCACGACTTCTACTCGTCCTATTGCCCCTATTTTAGCATTGACTCCGGGAGTATCTACTACAGCGTAAATTATAAAATAGCCATCACCGAAGTTAATCAGCAGTTCCCTCACTGGCAATTCACCCTTGGCTTTAATTTGAGTCACCTTGGAATTAACTTCCTTATCACTGATTGACAAGGTCAGCTCTTTTTTCTGTCCGGCATTCACTGCCGCTTTTATTTCAGCTTTGGCATCTCCGAGCTTTTGGTCAAAACTTTGAGCGGCTTCAGCACTTACTGCCACCGGTATTAATCTTGTATGAATCCAAGGGGAGAGCGAATAAAGATAGTAGCCTAGTAGGAGGGCAAATGTGGCTAGAATTGCGATTATGCCAATAGTCATAATTAATGTTCTAATCAGTTTCATTTAGTTCCCCCTAATTAATAAAATAAAATGCTACATGGCTTATTCCAGATAGTCTTTGAGTTTTCGGCTTCGGCTGGGATGACGCAGCTTACGTAATGCTTTAGCTTCAATTTGCCGGATTCGTTCTCGGGTGACATTAAACTCCTTACCCACCTCCTCTAAGGTTCGGGCTCGGCCATCCTCTAAACCGAATCTAAGTAATATAACTCGTCTCTCTCTATCGGTGAGCTCGGATAGTATCTTGTTTAGCTGTGCTTTGAGCAGTTCTTGTGAAGCAGCATCGGCAGGCGGCAAGGTAGCGCGGTCTTCGATGAAATCGCCGAGGTGACTGTCTTCTTCTTCGCCAATAGGCATCTCTAATGATATCGGCATTTGAGACAACTTCAGGATTTCCCTTACTCTGTCCGAGGATATCTCCATGCCTCTACCGATTTCCTCGTAGCTTGGTTCACGCCCATACTCTTGAGCTAAGCGACGGTTGACTTTTAAGAGCCTGTTGATGGTTTCTACCATATGCACTGGAATGCGAATAGTGCGGGCTTGGTCAGCTATAGCTCGGGTGATTGCTTGTCTAATCCACCATGTAGCGTAAGTGCTGAACTTGTAACCTTTTCTATATTCAAATTTCTCCACAGCGCGAACTAGGCCGATATTCCCTTCTTGGATGAGGTCGAGGAGCGGCATTCCGTGACCGACATATTTTTTGGCAACGCTGACTACCAGGCGTAGATTGGCCTCAGTAAGGTGCTTTTCTGATTTCCGTGCAGTCCTTTTAACTTTGTTAAAGTGGGTTTTGAACTGCTGGTTACGGGACTGAAGCTGTGACAGGAATTCTGGATTGGTAGGCTCGGCAACCAAGGCTTCTAACTGTTTCCAGGTAGTTTTTTCTCCTATGATTGGCAGTAATTCTGGAGGCAAAAGCCGACTGTCTACGGATAAGTCTATAAAGCTTTGTTCAACTTCAGGGGTGCTCTTATCTGTAGCTTTAGCGATAGCCTCTACTAGCTCTTGGTTTATCATGCTATCAATGGCTGCCCGTAGTTTCGGGTCGCGAATTCTCTTGATAAAGCTGTCTGTTTTGGCAAGCTGAAGTTGCTTAACAAGGATGGTGATTAGAGGTTTAGCCGCCAATAAATGGCGAAGCAGATAAATTATTATATCCACTATTGAAGGATATTCACCATGGCGCTGAAAGTAAAGCTCTTCGATCTTTTCTAGATATTTGGCCTCCTCTATTTTGCTGGCCAATGCCTTCTCATCATCTGCGGTTAGGAGTGAAACTTTGCCAATCTCGTGGAGATACATGCGAACTGGGTCGTCAATTGCCTCGTGCTCGACGTGCTCTATTTCAAGCTCAAGCGCAGACTTGGTCTCCTTTTCCGCCTTACTTGTCCATTCGTCTTCGAGTTCAGCAGGTTCTTCGCCCTCCCAGGGGAAGGTAATTTGGGGAGCATCTTCTTCTGACTCATATTTATCAAAAGTATCCCAGGAGCTATCTGGTGATATGAGAGACTCGTCTCTAATACCAAAGATATCATCAGTGTCCAATTGCTTGCGCTTTTTTATTTCAGGGAAGAACGATAGAAGCTCGTCATCTCGTTTTGAACTCACTGCATATCTCTCCTTGCTAGTCGTTGCCGGCGGTGGTTTTGCTTGATAAATATCTCTCTAAGTTGCTTGCTGACTTCAATGCCTTGTTCTTCTAACTTGGCTAATTGTGCTTCTATTCCTCCGGATTCTGCTTCTATAGCCAGGAGTTCTTGTTTTCTAGCTTCCAGGTTTCTTAGTCTCTTCTCTTGTAGACGAATGAGGCAGTCATTTAAGGTTTCACACCGTGCTGTCTCATTCTCTTTGATAACCGGGAGGAAGGTCTTGGCCAGAAGGTCATCTAAATATTCGTGAAGAGTGCTATCGAGGTTTTCCTTAAGAGAGGCAAGGTCATCACGTTGTTGCCATTTTTGGAATAGCTCTCGATTTTCGGAATATTCAAAGCAATCAGGCGATAGTCCTGCGATTTCTGCCTTAAGTTCTGGGTGCTGAAGCAGCAGGGCTAAGCAAAATTGCTCAAGGGGACTGGATGAAGAGAGAGTGGGCACTACAGGCTTAAAACTTTCAAGTCTCTTGTTATCCCTTCGCTTTCTCTCGGTGACTTTATATTTCCTCAAAGTATCTGCCAGGATACGCTCATCGATCTTTAGTAACCTGGCAAACCTTTCCCCATAGTGAGCTTGCCGTAATGGATCCTTCATCTCGCCGAGCAGTGGTAAAAGCTTCTCTATGGCTGAGGACTTACTCTTGGCGCTTGATAAGTCAACTTTAGCAATTACAGCATCGAAAATAAAGTCAATCATAGGTTTGGCGTTTGTTATCAGCTTTTGCCACTGAGCAGCATCTTCTTTGATTACATCATCGGGGTCTTTGTCTCGTGGCAGGATGAGTATTTTCACCTCGGCGTTGTAAGCGTCCTCATATTTTACCCACCCGTAGAATGAAGGTGGTACTGGCAGCATCTTATCTACCACCTCACCACTCCTTGAGACGGCTTCTTCCCCTGCAGTGTCAGCATCAAGAGCCAATATTAAATTCCTAGTCAAGTTTTTAAGGATGGACAATTGTTTGTCAGTTATGGCTGTCCCCATGGAGGCGACCACATTCTCCCACCCATGTTGGTGGGCTGTGATGACGTCCATATAGCCTTCCGTTATTATAGCTACATCTTTTTGGCGGATGGCTGTCTTGGCCCGGTCAATCCCGTAAAGAATGCTGCTCTTATCGAAGACTAGTGACTGCGGAGAGTTAAGATACTTAGGCAAAGAGTCATCCAGTGCCCTGGCACCAAAACCCAGAACCTTGCCTTGAATGTTTCGGATAGGAAATATTAGCCGATTACGGAATCGGTCATAATTGGCACTATCGTCCTTCTCCACTAACAGGCCAGCAGCCAACAACTCTGTCTCTTCGTAACCTCTATCCCTCAAATATTTCTTAAGGTTTTCCCATCCTTCTAGGCTGTAACCTAGCTGGAAGTCTTTGATTGTCTGAGCTGACAGGCCTCGCCGGACTACGTAATCCTTTGCTGTCTCTCCAGATGCGGTATTCAACAGCAGGTGATGGTAGTATTCGGCAGCCGCTTCGTTTATTTCAAATAAGCTCTCTTTCTCTTTACTCTCAGCTTGTTTTTTGGGGCTTACTGCTGCAGTCAGAGTAACACCTGCTTTATTGGCTAGGAGGCGCATCGCTTGTCCGAAATCAAGCCCTTCTTTTTTCATGATGAAGGAAAAGATATCGCCTCCGGTGCCGCAAGCTCCGAAGCAATGCCAGCTCTGTCGTTCAGGAAATACAAAAAATGAAGGATTTTTTTCTGAATGAAACGGACATAATGCCTTGTAATTTCGCCCTGATTTTTGTAGTTTTGCATATTCAGAGACGACTTGTACAATGTCCAGTCTCTGTTTTATATCGTCCATTACGCTCATCTGAAAAACTCAGCTATTTTATTTTAAATACGTAGTTCAGGGAACTGCTCCGTTTCGGACAAGATTTCATTGGCCGTTCGTAGGGCGTATTGGTCGGTCATACCTGCGATGTAATCAGTGACCTTGCGCTCTATACTGTCTTCGCGTAGTGCATATTCCTTAGGTAGTTTATCCTCGTGATTTAAGAAGTGTGAGTAAAGTAGGTGTATTATTTTCCGTGCCTTTTCTGTATCTTCAGCGGCTAAACCGGGATTATACACTTTGTCGAAAAGAAACTCACGCAAAGTATTAGTCACTTGTAGGGTTTCGTCACTCATGCCTATTATTGGCTTCTCTAAATTAGTTTTGTTCATAGATGTTAAAGAATAGCTGATGATATCGGAGACTAGCGTGTTAATTCGCTGGGAGGGCGAGTTGCCAAGGAGTCTGACTGCGGGAGTCGGTAGCTCGCTTTCGTTTATTACGCCGGCTCTTATAGCATCAGCGACATCGTGGTTAACATAGGCAACAATGTCAGCCATCTTGACTACTTGGCCCTCGATGGTACCGACCTCTGTCCATCCCTCCCCAAGTATTCCTATGCCGCTCTTGGAATGATTCAAGATGCCATCTCTCACTTCCCAGGTAAGGTTTATTCCTTGCCCGTCTTTTTCCAGCAAGTCGACTACTCTCAGACTTTGCTCATTATGCTTGAACCCACCGGGATAAAGCTCATTTAGAACTTGCTCACCAACGTGACCAAAGGGTGTGTGGCCTAAATCATGCCCCAAAGCAATAGCCTCGGTTAAGTCCTCATTAAGATTTAGCGCTCTGGATATGGTGCGAGCAATTTGAGAGACTTCTAAAGTATGTGTGAGCCGTGTTACATAGTGGTCACCCAAAGGTGCAATGAAGACCTGAGTCTTGTGCTTGAGACGGCGAAAAGCGTGGGAGTGAATGATGCGGTCACGGTCGCGCTGAAAATCCGTTCGTATTGGGCAGGGTTCCTCCCATTTGAGTCTGCCTTGGCTAAATTTGCTTTTTGCTGCGTAAGGTGAAAGGCTATTTTCAAATTCTTCTATCCGTTTCCTAATATTCAGGTTTATCATCAAAGCTTAAGATTTTACTTACTGGCTCTGCTATAATCTAGTGATAGCTGACCTATGACTGATTGAGTTTCGCTTCAACGTCAGCAATTATACGCCTTGTTTCGTCAATCATGTCAGGGCTTACTGAGACCGAGGTGATGCCCCATTTCACGAGGTTCTCGGTGAGTTCTGGGTAGACCGAAGGCGCTTGACCGCAAATGGAGGAGGTAATGCCCTTTTCACACGAAACCCTAATAACCTTTTCTATGGCCATGAGCACTGCCTCGTTCCGTTCATCAAATTGTGGTGCTAATTTGGGGTTGTCTCTGTCTATCCCCAAAATCAGTTGGGTCAAATCGTTGGAACCGATGGAGATGCCGTCTATGCCGGCGTCTATGAATTTGTCTATGAGGAAGACGTTTGATGGCACTTCGACCATCATCCATAGTTTAAAATTGGGGAACTGGTATAAGCCCTCGGCTACGAAGAATCTTTTTAGCCTGGTCACTTCATCAACGAAGCGGACGAAGGGAA
>VGNY01000045.1 GCA_016865895.1 Chloroflexota bacterium
CTTTTTATTGCCTTTTAGACTGCTTGGCTGCCCCTTTGCGGAGTTTACCCTGGATGAGATTCTTCCCGATAAATCGGGGGCAGAATGACATAAAACGAAGGTCTCAGAGCCTGGGCGCGCAATGATGGTTTGTCATCGTAATCCCATCTAGGGCAACTTTTGTTAAAATATATACCCCCAGTGTAGTGCGACCTTTTAAGGTCGCCATGAGGGAGTGCCCTGGGATGGCAGTTTTGGGCAAGGCCAGTGGGCGAGGCTAGGTAAGGATGAAATCAGCGAGTAAAAGTCCGCTTGGGCGGCTTCTCGCCAACCCGATTTCTGAGGATGCCGATGCCCTCAACCTCAAGCTCGATGACATCGCCGGGCTGAAGCCATCTGTTCAGCTCACCACCACAGCCCTTCTCCACAGTCCCTGAGCCGAGAAAGTCGCCAGGGTATAGCGTCTCCTCCATGGAGGCAAACTCAATAATTTGCGGCCAGGTCCAATAACTGGTGCCGCTGTTATTCTCCGACCATACTTCACCATTGATGCGAGCCATCATTCGCAGGTTGCTGGGGTCTATCTCATCTGGCGTTACCAGACATGGCCCCATAATGCTGCAAAAATCCTTACCCTTGACCGGGCCAAGCAGCACCATCATCTCCTGCAACTGAATGTCGCGGGCGCTTATATCGTTGAAAATAGTGTAGCCAGCGATGTATTCTTCTGCCCGCTCCCGCGGGATGTTCTTGCCTTCTTTGCCGATGTAAATACCGTACTCCAGTTCATAGTCGAGCAAATCAGTATAACTGGGCCAGAGGATGGTTTCCTCGGGGCCAATAACAGTGTCAGGATTACCCTTGTAGCACACCGGTATTTCATACCAGGCCTTGTCTAACTGCTTCAGCCCGGATAGGCTGGCATGACCCTCAAAGGCGAGATAATCTCGAAGAGAGTTGGGACGGGCTACCGGAGCCTTTAGCTTAACCTCTTTCATTTCATAAATTACTCTCTCGCCCATTGGCCCCAAGATAGAGCTTTTGATTTGTCGCTTTGTTACATAGTCAATAGCTGTCCTGGCCGCATCCATACCCTCCCGACCGCTGCGTAAGAAGGCAATCATATCAGAGGGCACGATTACTGAAGCCAGCTCATAGGCTATGTAGCTGCCTCGCTTATCAGCCAAATAGCAGGTATAGCCAAGATTAAGGTCTATTATCCTCTCATGGTTTATCGCACCTATGTTTTGTACTGGCCCTACGGGGGTGGAAACCTCGAAAGTCACCAGTTTCATTTCACTACCTCCTTTCCCATTTCGCACAGCTTAACAGAATTCTTCAGGCGATAGCAAGAATATGGGTGGAAGAGCATTCGTTTGTCATTGCGAGGGGCACAAGCCCCAGAGTAATCCCAGAGAATGCCATGCTTCGCTCGCAATGACACACAGGGACACGAGAGTCATAAGGCAGTGGACAGACCTGAAGGTCTATCCCTACATCAAAGGAAAGGAAATAAGCGTGTAGTGCGAGGCTTTAGCCTCGCCTCAAAACCCAGCCCAAGGCGCCCCTAATGGTCATTGACTAATTATCATGTCACATAACAGCATAAGGGATAGCCTAGAGCAGATGCTCCAATGTACCCGATGCAAAATGTTTTTGCCTTTGCCCAATGTCAGTATATTTTATCAATGACCATAGGGGTCGCACTACATCGAAAATAAACTATTCATAAACACTTTTCTAGTCACGGACGGCTTGACAAAAGAAAGAACAGTCTGTTATATTAAACACAATCGAATATTGCAAAGGCTGGGAACGAGACTAGTAGGCTTCCAGCGAAGCTCAGAGAGCCGGGGAAGGTGTGAGCCGGTGCTAGCGCAGAAGCTGAATGGACTCGGGAGCTGCAAACCAAAAGGGATTTTCCCGAGTAGGCTTTGACGGAGTGGGCACCGTTATCAGAGCTCAGGGTATCGCTTCAGAATACTGAGGCCGTACCTGACAGAGATGGTTGCTTAAGTATATAAGCAATCAATTAGGGTGGCACCGCGAATGGAAACCTCTCGCCCCTATGGGTGAGAGGTTTTTTTATTACGGGATTATCGAAGGTCAAATGTATTATCCGACATTAGAAGAAATCAAAAAGCAAAAGAAGGATGGCAACCTAATACCTGTTTACCGTGAAATCGTTGCCGACTTAGAAACGCCAGTCTCGGCATTCTTAAAGATTAGCCGCGGCGGCTATTCTTTCCTACTGGAAAGTGTCGAAGGTGGCGAACGGCTAGCTCGCTATAGCTTCATAGGTACAGAGCCGTACCGTGTACTAACAACCAAGGCAGAGGATAAGATAAACCCTCTTCCGCTTATTGCTGAAGAGCTAAAGAACTACAAAATAGTACCATCTACTAACCTTCCCAGATTTTGCGGCGGTGCCGTAGGTTATCTTAGCTATGAGACGGCAACCCGTTTTGATGAATTACCATCTCCTGCCAATGACCCCCTGGGACTACCTGAATCCTTGTTTATGTTCGTGGATACCATGCTGGTCTTTGACCACGCAACCCATAAGATTAAAGTCTTGAGCCATGTTCATCTTGATAGTGACATAGAGCAATCCTATCAAAACGCCGTGGGAAAGATTGATAACCTCATAGATAGATTGAGCCATGCGCTTGAACCAAGTCAAAACAAAACGGCTCTTACCCTCTCCAAAGCCAGCTCCAACCTTTCCTCAAATTTCTCTAAAGATGAGTTTGAAGCCAGCGTAGAAAAGATAAAGCAGTACATCACATCAGGGGAAGCTATTCAGGTGGTGCTATCTCAGCGTTTAGCTCAACCTACCAGCGCCGCTCCATTTGAAATCTATAGAGCACTGCGCACACTGAACCCCTCTCCATATATGTTCTTTCTCAATTTCACCGACTTTTGCATTATCGGGGCTTCCCCCGAGATTCTGGTGAGGGTAGAAGATGGTATGGTGATGACCCGTCCCCTTGCTGGCACCAGACCAAGAGGAAAAAGCTTAGATGAGGATATTATACTGGAGCAGGAGCTACGCAATGATGAAAAGGAACGTGCTGAGCACATTATGCTGGTTGACCTGGGGCGCAATGATATTGGGCATGTGAGTGAGCCAGGTACGGTCGAGGTTAGCGACTTGATGGATGTAGAACGCTACTCCCACGTGATGCACCTGGTCACTCATGTACAAGGCAAGCTAAGGCATGACCTAGATGCATTCGATGCTCTACAAGCTTGCTTTCCTGCAGGTACTGTGTCCGGGGCCCCGAAAATCAGGGCGATGGAAATAATCGCCGAACTTGAACCTGAGAAAAGAGGGCCTTACGCCGGAGCCGTAGGCTACTTCTCATTCTCAGGCAACATGGATATGGCTATAGCCATAAGAACCATGGTAGCTACAAAGGGAACTGCCTATGTCCAGGCTGGATGTGGAATTGTCTATGACAGCATACCGGAACGCGAGTATCAGGAAACCATGAACAAGGCTCAAGCGTTACTTAAAGCTATTGAACAAGCTGAGAGGAACCATGCTGCTATTGATTGATAACTATGACAGCTTCACCTATAACCTTTTTCAATATCTGAGTGAATTAGGTGAGAAGGTGGTGGTGATACGCAATAACAAGATAACCCTTGAAGAAATTGAAGAAATGAAGCCTCAACGGATAGTCATCTCGCCTGGGCCTTCTACACCGCTGCGGGCTGGCATCTCCAATGATGTTATCCGGTATTTCGATTCCAAGTTGCCCATACTCGGCGTCTGCCTGGGGCATCAGTGCATCGGCTATAGCTATGGTGCATCTATTGTGCAAGCCAAGGAGATTATGCACGGCAAGTCATCCCTTATATATCACAGCAACCACGGAGCACTTGTTGGGCTACCTAGCCCTTTCTCTGCTATTCGCTATCACTCCTTGGTGGTGCAGCGTGACGGACTCCCAGACTGTCTTGAAATAACGGCATGGACAGATGATGGCACGATTATGGGTTTACGCCATCGTCAATATCCGGTAGAAGGTGTCCAGTTTCATCCCGAATCATTTATGACCCAAGCAGGGAAGGATATTTTGAGAAATTTTCTAATGGGAGGTGGAAAAAGCCATGATTAAGGAAGCTATCGCAGCCTTAGTATCTGGATGCTCACTGGCTACGGATGAGGCAGCACAGGTCATGGAGGAGATAATGGAGGGCGAAACTACCCCAGCCCAGTTTGGTGCCTTTGTTACTGCACTAAGACTTAAAGGGGAGACAGTGGACGAAATCATCGGCTTAGCCCGGACTATGAGAGCTAAGGCTATTCCTGTGAGCACCGAGGGGCTGGTTGTGGACACTTGTGGAACTGGCGGCGATGGTTCACATACCTTCAACATCTCAACAGCAGCTGCCTTCGTTGCTGCAGGAGCCGGGCTTAAAATAGCCAAGCACGGCAATCGTGCTATGAGTAGCCAGTGTGGCAGTGCCGATGTCCTAGAAGCTTTAGGTGTCAAAATTGACCTTGATGCTGAGCAAGTGCAGAGATGTTTAAAGGAAATAGGGATTGGTTTTATGTTTGCTCCATTATTCCATCCCGCTATGAAATGTGCTGCGGCCCCCCGACGCGAGATTGGAATTCGCACTGTGTTTAACATACTCGGTCCACTTACTAACCCGGCCGGGGCCAAGGCTCAAGTGCTGGGAGTAGGTGATAAGTCGCTGATAGAGAAGCTGGCATTGGTGCTTCAGGGTCTAGGTTGCCAGCACGCCTTACTAGTCCACGGTGAGGATGGCTTGGATGAAATAACAATCACGGGCAAGACTCATGTTTGTGAACTCAAAAATGGCCGTATCAGACGCTATGTCATCAGTCCCGAGGATTTCGGCCTATCCAGGGCTACCTCGGACAGCATAAAGGGTGGTGACATTAAAGCAAATGCTGACCTTTTGCGTAACATTCTCGCCGGTGCCTTAGGGCCACAGCGAGACGTAGTGTTGATGAACGCAGCCGCTGCAATAGTGGTTGGAGATAAAGCAAAAACATTCCAGCAAGGGACAGCCATAGCTAAAGAAGTAATTGACAATGGCGATGCCTCAGCAAAACTAGACCAGCTAATTGAGCTCAGTCAAAGTTTAGGCTAAAGAAAAATGATTCTTAATGAGATAGTGTCACACAATTTACAAGAACTCAAGCTTAAAAAGCGCAGCCTCCCTATGACAGAATTGCGAAGAATGTCACTGCAGCAATCTCCACCACTCGACTTCGCTTCAGTTCTTTGTGGAGAGAGAATTCGGCTAATTGCCGAGGTCAAGAAAGCATCCCCATCCAGGGGCATCATTCGCCCTGACTTCGACCCGGTGGAGATAGCCCAAATATATGCTGACAATGGTGCTTCAGCGATATCAGTATTAACTGAAGCCAGATACTTCCAGGGCAGCCTTAATCACTTAGCAGACATTAAAAATGCATTGCACAAGAAGCTGCCTCTGCTGAGAAAGGATTTCATCATCGACCCCTACCAGATTTATGAATCCCGAGCTTACGGTGCTGATAGTCTGTTGCTCATAGTAGCTATTTTGAAGCCGACAAAGCTGCGGGAATTACTACAGCTAAGCCATGAGCTACACATGAGCTGTCTGGTTGAGATACATAATGAAGCTGATGTCGAAATCGCTTTAAAGAGCGAGGCTAATATTATCGGCATTAATAACCGTGACCTAACCAACTTTAACGTGGACATTGCTAATACTGAACGGCTACGGCCGCTTATCCCGCCAGACCGAATAGTAGTCAGCGAAAGCGGCATAAAAGAACGCAAAGACATCGAAAGGTTAAGGCAATTGGACATTAATGCAATCATCGTCGGCGAATCTCTGATGTCGGCACCTGACATTGCAGCTAAGATGAGAGAGTTATTGTGACCAAGATTAAGATTTGCGGGCTATCCGAGATACAGCACGCTTTGGCAGCAGCTAAAGCTGGTGCGGATTTCTTAGGGCTAGTCTTCGCCCACAGTCAACGTCAGCTCTCTGCCAAAAAAGCGTTACAAATAGTTAAGGCAATACATCATCTAAGACCTCACCCAGATATAGTCGGTGTTTTTGTCAATTCAGCAGCTGAGGAGGTGAACAGAATTGCCGATTACTGTAATCTGGACTGGGTGCAGCTCAGTGGAGACGAAACATGGCACTACTGTCAACAAATTGAGCGACCAATTATCAAAACTGTCCATGCCTCAAGCACCAAGACGGCCGAGGAAATCATTTCTGAAATAGCCACGGGATATCGTCTATTGCCCCGACAGGATTTTGTTTGCCTTGTCGATTCAAAGGTGGGAGACACTTACGGTGGGACAGGACAAGCTTTTGACTGGAAGCTAGCAAAGGAGGTATCGGCTAGGTTTTCAGTTATTATCGCTGGGGGGCTGACTCCAGGCAATGTCAGCCAACTAATCAAAGAAGTTTGCCCCTGGGGAATTGATGTCTCCACTGGCGTTGAGACTAGGGGTCAAAAAGATGTAGCAAAAATCACTGCATTCATTCGAGTAGTGAGGGCAACATCGGATGAATTGTAGAAACTATACGCAGGGGGAATAATCACATGCTCGTTATTATGAAAAAGGATGCAACAGAAGAACAAGTGAAAGCGGTTATTGGCGAAATTGAAGCCTTGGGCTACCGTGGTATTCCCATACCGGGTATCCAGCGCACTGCTGTCTGCATAATAGGGAACGAGGGACAAGTTGAAGATTCGCGCCTACTTGCTCTGGATGGTGTGAAAGAGACTATACGCGTGACAAAACCCTACAAACTTGTAAGTAGAGAAACACACCCGCAGCCTACAATCATAACCATTGGTAACGTTATGATTGGTGGGGCGAAACCAGTAATTATGGCTGGACCATGCGCCATAGAAAGTGAAAAGCAGGCACTTACCATAGCTAGCCTTGTGAAACAATATGGAGCGCAAGTCTTCCGGGGTGGCGCCTTTAAACCCAGGACTTCACCATATAGCTTTCAAGGATTAGGGGAGGAAGGATTAAAAATACTCAAGAAGGTGCGTGAAGAGACAGGTTTACTGATTATAACCGAGGCTATAGACCACACCAACATTGAACTCATCGAGCAATACACCGACATTATTCAACTGGGGGCTAGGAATATGCAAAACTATTCCCTGCTCCGCCAAGCAGGACACGCTACAAAGCCAATCCTGTTGAAACGAGGTTTCGCGGCTACGATTGAAGAATTACTGATGTCGGCTGAATACATCATGGCTGAGGGGAATACCCAGATTATTCTGTGCGAACGCGGAATTCGAACTTTTTCCGATAATACCAGAAATACGCTGGATTTAAGTGCTATACTATCAATTAAAGAGGTTAGTCACTTGCCAGTTGTAGTTGACCCCAGCCACGCTGCCGGCCGAAGAGAATATGTTATTCCCCTGTCAAGAGGAGCTATAGCAATAGGTGCCGATGGTATCATGGTTGAAGTACACAATGACCCTTTGCACGCCTTATCCGATGGTATGCAATCCCTGTATCCAGAACAGTTTGCAGAGTTAATGAAAGAAATAAAAGTTTTGACCAAGTAAGCCTGGCAAGGGCAATATAAGAGTAATTCAAAACCTATTAAGAAGGAGAGAGAGGTGCCACCCGATAATAGAGGATACTTCGGAGCCTACGGAGGACGTTTTGTCCCTGAGACCCTCGTGCCAGCGCTAGACAAGTTGGCAACAGCCTACGAGGAAGCCAAGATTGATGCCTCCTTCTGGGCTGAGTTCGACTCGCTGTCTCATGACTACTCAGGAAGGCCAACACCGCTCTATGTAGCAGAAAGACTAAGCAGGCACTGCGGTGGTGCCCAGATTTTTCTCAAGAGAGAAGACCTGGCTCATACTGGCGCTCATAAAATCAACAATGCTCTGGGGCAAGGCCTTCTCGCCAGACGAATGGGGAAACATAGAATCATTGCCGAGACTGGGGCTGGGCAGCATGGGGTTGCTACTGCTGCCGTATGCGCTATGCTCGGGCTGGAGTGCATAATCTACATGGGTGAGGAAGACATTCGCCGCCAATCACTTAATGTCTTCCGGATGAAACTAATGGGGGCTGAAGTTAGGCCTGTTTCCACAGGTAGCCGAACGCTGAAGGATGCTATCAACGAGGCTATAAGAGATTGGGTAACCAATGTTGGTGATACTCATTATCTGCTTGGTTCTGTAGTTGGCCCACACCCCTACCCACTAATGGTGCGCGATTTCCAGTCGGTAATCGGCAAAGAAACCAGAGAGCAGATTCTGTCCAAATGTGACCGCCTGCCTGACTATATAATTGCCTGCGTCGGTGGGGGAAGTAATGCCATCGGTATTTTCCACCCCTTTTTGAACGACAAGGATGTTAAGCTTATCGGAGTTGAGGCAGGGGGGAGGGGACTTGAGACCGAGAAGCATGCCGCCTCACTGGTTGCAGGAAAAATAGGAATACTCCACGGAGCGAAGTCCTATTTACTTCAAGACAGCAATGGGCAGATTCATGAAACACACAGCGTCTCAGCCGGGCTGGATTACCCCGGTGTTGGCCCTGAACATAGCTACCTCAAGGACACCGGGCGTGCTACCTATGTCGTGGTGAGCGATGAGGAGGCGCTTAAGGGCTTCCAATTGCTGTGCAGTACCGAGGGCATTACCCCAGCCCTTGAACCGGCTCACGCTGTATTCTATGCAGCTAGAATGGCAAGTTCATTAAACAAGGAGCAAATCATCGTGGTCAACCTGTCTGGACGTGGCGATAAAGACATGGATATCGTAGTTGAAGCACTGGGACTTGAACGATGACTCGCATCGCTTCTGTGTTCAACCAATCAGGTCACAGAGTTCTTATATCCTACGTGACCGTAGGTTACCCTAGCATTGAGGCCACTTTGAAGGTCGTTCCCCTTCTTGCCAGCAGTGGCTGCGATATAGTGGAACTGGGGATACCTTTCTCTGACCCCCTGGCTGATGGTATCACCATACAAAAGGCGAGCTTTCGTGCCCTGCAAAATGGAGTTACGCCTAATCTCTGTCTTGAAGTGGCCGGGAATTTGAGCCAGAAGGCTAATATACCACTGGTGTTTATGACCTATTTCAATCCAGTGTTCAGCTATGGCCTCGAAGAATTCTGCAGTGCCTGTGCCAGGTCTAGCATTGATGGCCTAATTATCCCTGACTTACCACCAGACGAGGGCTCAGAGCTAGAGACTATTACGCAAAGGCATGGCCTCGACCTCATTTACCTTCTGGCTCCGACCAGCAGTGAGGAGCGCATTGGGCTGGTGGCTGAGAAATCTCGGGGGTTCATATACCTAATTTCCGTAACCGGCGTTACTGGCGCTAGGGATAAACTCCCCTTAGGCTTGGACAAGTTTGTCGCCAAGGTCCGGAAGGTAGCTACTCAGCCCCTATGTATAGGATTCGGCATATCTACCCCAGAGCAGGCAAGTCAGCTAGCTAAAATAGCTGATGGGGTCATTGTAGGCAGCCGGGTAGTCCAGCTTATGGAAATTGACGATGACTTCACATCAGTTGTCAATTTCGTAAAGGACTTGAGGTATGCCCTTGATAAATCACGTTAACAAAGAGGCTGCAGCTATATTAAGCAGCTTAAATATTCTTCTCATCCAGGTTACCTGCCCAGGGTAGCTTAAGCTATTGTAGCCTTAACAATCCCGATGGTGTGCAATGAAGGGGATATTACACAATTGTCATGTGTATTGTTGAGCACGTGGCTATTCTGCCCCAAAAGGGTAGCGGTTTTCTTCACAAATCTGCTATTTTATTTGGTCTCAAAGAGAAGTGATGTATAATTCAATAGGGTGTCAGCACACTGTGGCTGTCGCTGTGGGATGTAGTAAGGTAGAGTACCCAGCGCAATATGAGTCAGAGGAGCTCCTCAAGGATGGTTCAAGGCTTAGAATAAGGCCAATCCGTCTGGAGGATGCTGAGGCATGGGTGGACTTCGTTTCCAGACTTGGCCTCTACACAAAGTACCTTCGCTTTCACCACGTGCCCAAAAAGATGGGGATGGAGGATGCACTGCACTTCTGCACAGTGGACTACAAGGATTCCTTCGCCCTTGTAGCTGAAATATTCAGGGAATGCCGCTGGAGTATAGTTGCTATAGGTCGCTACTACCGACTACCCAGTAGGTATACGGCAGAGTTCGCGCTTGTTGTTGAAGATGCCTATCAGGGGAAAGGTATAGGCACCAAGATGATGGAATGCCTGGTCAACGCAGCCCGTGACAACGACATTACCACATTTGTGGGTGATGTGTTGGTAGAGAACGACAAGATGATGGCTGTTCTGAAAGATTACGGTTTCCAAATTACCAGCGAACTTAAAGCGGGTGTGTATCGCGTTACTTTTCCTATTACCAAAGTAGGCTCATAGGCAATCAGAATATGAGTTGAACTCTTATTTAAAGCTATCTACGAGTCTGCCATAAGGCAGATGCCGCAAACGTGTCAACGCCAGTTGCCTCGATGTTATCCAGCTTTCGCTTTAAGACCGAGCCGGACAACTCTGGATAATCGAGCACAATTTTGCCACCGAAGCTGCTCAAGATAATACGATAACAACCTTTATTTTAAACCGCTCGGCCGAGTCTATTTTTGCCCGCTATTTTTCTGTCTCTTACGCCTCACATGTTCCAGGGCACGGCGCTGAAGCTCCTCACTATACTGCCGCCAGGGGTCGGCTTCGCCTTCCCTGGTCTTAATCTCAAAGAGACAGGTCTCATGCCCCTGAGGAATGGAATAACGGAAGAAGGCATCGAAATTGCCCCTGTCTCCCCATAGCTCTCGTGCTGCTTGCATAGTTCCCTCAACGAAATACCGTTGCACGCGGCAGTCGAAAGGACGATAAACATCCTGATGCGGACAATAGATAATATGAAAGCCGGCTTCGTCATCACTCTTAATAAAGGTGTCCTCTATAGAAGCATAAAGGACTTCATTAAGCCAGCTAGCCATCAATGAAGCCACCTCTATATTGCTCAAATCTGAAGGAATTTTAATTCCTGAAGCCATCTCAAGAAAGATTTCCCTGCCTAAATTATTTATGGCACTTCTGCATACCTCCTGTCCTTCAGCGCCAAAGCGCTCCTCGACCGCCTGCAGCATCCGTAACACTCCCATAGCCATCATCTGACCCCAGACGAACAAGGTAGCCGGGTCATAATCTTCGCGGCTTAAGCACGCGGAACGAAGGTTTTCTACCGCCTTTCCGAAGGGAAAACGTAGTGGCAGCCGCTGCCGCCGTTCACCTATTTTGCCCATAAGTTGCCTCCTTCTAAATTATGTTTAATGTAGTGCGAGGCTTTAGCCTCGCTCCCCTATGTTAAAGCGTCGTAGCTACGCAAAGATTGCCAGGCGGAGTTTACCCTGAGCCATGTGAGATTCTTCTCCCGATAAATCCCGATAAGTCGGGATAAATCGGGCTCAGAATGACAGGAGGAGAAGGGCTCAGAATGACACCGAGCGAAGGTCTGGTACTGAAAGAAATGAATCACGTAACAACCTCAATCTAGTGATTTGCCAGTTCCACTATTGTGACTCCAAAATCCCCCTCCCCACAACCACCGAGACGAAATGATTTCACCAGAGGATGTTCTATCAACGCCTGATGTATCGCCTTACGCAGCACTCCCGTCCCTTTGCCGTGGACAATGCGCACAGATGGCATGCCGGCCATGAAGGCTGCGTTAAGGTACTGGTCAAGCCTTGGCAAGGCTTCGTCTACTGTTAGCCTACGTAAACGTAATTCTAAATCCACCACCATCAGGCTAGCCTTTCAAATTTTAGCCGCAGAATATTCTTCGTAGTTCTGGTAACCTTGACCCTATCATCTACTCTCCAGCCGACTACCCATAAAATCTGTTCAGTTGAGCAAACCAATGGCACTCTGTCTCGCCAGGACCGGGGAATTTTGGAATCAACCATGAAGTCCTGGAGCTTCTTGGTTTCAGTCATGCCCAAAGGCTGAAAACGGTCACCTGGCTTGCGTCGCCGTACCATCAATTTTTCACCGACTCTATCTAAATCAAAGCTGGCAACAAAACCATTGGCATTGCTAACAGGCTGTTTAACTATATCCGCTTTCACATGCCAACCAGGCAAAGCAGTTCCACCAGGAATTTTAATGCTGAATACTCCAGCAAGAGGCGGAAATGGACATGAAGAAGTCTGAGCTGGTGTCAAAACCAGACGACCGTACTCTGTAGACAATGTTAAGCCCTGCGGCAGGCACAATTTTCTCCCCACCGGTTTCGACAGGAAGTCCACCATCGCCTCGATATGGTCAGCCTCAATGTCTTGAAGATTACCTCGAAGGTGCCTGACTGCCCTTCGAAACACCTGCCTTTGCATAGCTCGTGGTAACGCCGTCATCTTGCTCCCATCCAGGTAGATTACATCACCTTCCGTCTTGGCTAACTCCTTCCACATCAATGACGTTTGTTCCTCAATGAAGGAGACATCATCACCAGCAATAGCCGCCAGCCTGAGCAAAGCATTGTCAATACTCGGGTTATAATTTTTGAGCACAGGTAGCAGCTCAAGGCGAATACGGTTTCTGAGGAAAGAAAGGGATAAATTGGAGGAATCGCTTCGCGGCTTGAGTTTATGTCTCTGGCAGTAATCAAGAGTTTCCTGCCGTGTGACTTCAAGCAATGGCCGGACTACTTCTATCCGGGCCTTGTGTTCTCCGAATTGCAGTATCGAACTAGGTTGCAGACCGCATAGCCCCACTGAGCCAGCCCCACGTAACAAGTGCATCAGGATGGTCTCCACATTGTCATCTCGGGTATGTCCTACCACCACCTTAGAAGTACCCACTTCCTTAGTCACTTCAGTCAAAAAACTATAGCGCACCTCCCTGGCAGCTTCCTCTAAGGAGCCACCTTTCCTATCACGATAAGCTGCCACATCCTGGCATACAATTGTTGCTGGCACACCCAACTTACCAGCCAGCTCAGAAACATAACTGGCATCAGACTCAGATTCGCCGCCACGGAGCTGGTGATTAAGATGAGCTACATGTAGCTCCACACCCAGCTCTCTTTGCCTCTGTGCCAGTATATGAAGCAAGCATACTGAGTCGGCGCCCCCAGACACTGCCACTACGAGCTTATCGCCTGTTGAGAAAAGGTCATGCTCCCGGATAAAGTTGATGACTCTTTGCTCCAGGGCCTTCTGTTTACTAGCCAAACCTATTACTAGCCAAACCTAGTCCTCCCTCAAATGACAGGTGTCACCCAAGGACACTAAATAAGGATGCTTATCACCCAACTCAATTATACTAATACTGCCAGTCTGCACTCTAATCCGTTCCAAACGATTTAGTGGCCACCCCAGAGCTTTACAAATAGCTATCACACAAACGAAGAAATGGCCAACCACAACCACGGTTTCCTGTTTGTGTTTCTCAATTATATGCTCAATCGTTGACCACACTCTTTCTCCCAAATCAATTATACTTTCGCCTCCGGGTAATTTCTCCAATCCCTGTCCCTGTCGCCACTGAAGTATAAACTGGCTGAAACTGGTGCCAAGTTCAGCTATGGAGACGCCTTCAAGCTCACCCACTTCCATCTCTCGCAAATCAGGCTCAACTTGCACCATCAACTGATGATGACTGGCAATAGCTTTGGCGGTATCGAAGGCGCGTTTCAGCGGACTGGAATAGATAGCGTTGACTTCTTCATCTTTTAGTGCTATCCCCAATTTCTGCGCCTGCTTTCTACCCACTTCACTTAAGCTGGTATCACTACTGCCTCCTTGAATCCGCCGCTCCTGATTCCAGGCTGTTTCACCATGCCTGACTAAAATAAGTCTAATAGTTCACCTCCTGAAGTTATCCAAATAACGACGAGCTAATTCCACTCGCTTAGTATAAGACGGATGGTCATAGAATAAAAGCTCCACCCAACGGCTGGGAGCAGCCACGCTCAAATTCTGGTCGGTAAGTTTCGTGACCGCTGTGACAAAAGCCCGCGGGTTAGTCGTCAGTTTCAAAGCAGCTTCGTCAGCCGATTTTTCCAGGTGGCGACTATAGGCATTAACCAACGGCGTTACCAAAAGGCTGAAAGCGGCTAAAGATAGAAACAGCAGAGGAAATGCCGCTACATCAGTAATACCTTGAAAACCTAACGGGCTAAGGCTAACTTTCAAAACCAAATCAGCCAAATAGAAGGCAAGCAAAATTATGATTGCTTGAATAGCAACGAACTTAAGGATGTCCCGATGAAGATGATGACCCAATTCATGAGCCAATATTACTTCAACTTCATCTGGAGAGTATTGCTGGAGCAAAGTGTCACTGAGGATAATACTTCTGGTCTTGCCAAGACCAGCCAACATAGCATTAGCTGCAGTACTCTTACTGCTTAAATCCATGGTAAACACTTCCGTAAACCGTGCCTGAGCTCGATTTGCCAGATTCATCAGCCTCTGTTTAAGTTCTACGTCATCCAGAGGCTCCAATTTAAAGAAAATAGGCAAAAGTAAAGTCGGCGTCAGCCGGGTCATAAGCAAGGTAAGCAGCACCAGCAAAACACCAGCCCAAAGCCACCAGGTGTCCGGAAAACGGTCCAATAACCAGTAAACAACTATAACCACTACCACACCTAATGAAATGCCCAGCGCTGAGGCTTTGGCTCTATCGGCAAGCCAGTCACCAAAATTTTGACTTGATAAACCATAGCGACGTGGCAGAATAAAGCTCCGATAGTAAGTCAATGGCATCAAGATTATTCCCAAAGCAGCGCCCAAGATAAGAAAATATAGAGCCGATGCCCAGGGTTGTGAAAAAGCCAAGAAATAGCTCATCTTGGCTGAGCCACCACTAAAAATAAGCACCAGTAACAAGGCACCGACTACTACCAACTCAACAATGGATAGCCATCTCATGAGCCTGGCATATTCTTTGGCCAGTTCCTGACGCTTGATATCCGGATGAGACCCCACTAGCTGCATTATTTGAGCAAACTTGCTTTAGCTTAAAATCATCTCTGTGCGATGGATGGATTTAGGACGTTGAGAGAAACCCAGAGCCTTAGTCACTTGCTCCGGCCTGCCAGTGCCTTTAGCATCACAGCGCAACCTCATTCCTAAAACGCACAATGAATCATAGCAATCAATAAGCCACAGGTCGTCCACCAAGACACGCAAATCGTAATAGCGGGCTCCGGTATCTCTAAAATGGTGCCACGGTATCTCCCTGGCGGAAAGTAAAGACTGTAAAGCTGACTTTATTTCCTGCCAACCTTTTTCTGTCTCTACCTCAACTTTATACTCCACAAATCGAACTTGAGACTGAAGCGATGGCACATTCAGTCCAACTGCCCATACCTCCAGCAAGTCTATTCCACGGGGTAACTGTTCCTTTACTTGAGCGATAAAAAAATGCGGCGGCACCCATCGGGACAAGAAAACATCCATTAGCTCAGTCTGGCTGGTCACTCCCACAGCTAAAGGAGCCGCCAGAGCAATCTGCGGATGGGGGGTAAAACCTTCCGAATAAGCTAAGGGAAGTCCAGCTCGACGCAAAGCCCTTTCCCAAAGCCTCATTAAATCAAGATGTGAAAGAAACTTAAGCTCCTCACCACGGCTAAACTTAAGGCGCAGACGCTGCATCCTTTTCCTTAGTCACCAAAATCCTCTCTATTTTCCGCCCCTGCATCTCAAGTATGGTCAGCTTCAAATCTCTATACTTTAAGTGCTCTCCCTGCTTTGGAATACGACCTAGACGGCTGAGAATGAACCCGGCCACAGTCTCATACTCTCCAGTAGGTAAACCTAGCTCCAACTCCTCGTTGGCATCTTCTATCCTCAGTCCGCCATCAACCTCAAAGGTATTAGCATCAATAGTCACGAAGTCTTTCTCCTTGACAGCCAGTTCATCGCCAATAACACCCATTATCTCCGCAGTCAGATGCTCTAGAGTAGCTATACCAGCCACACCCCCATACTCATCAATGACTACTACCATGTGATAATTTCTGTCCCTCATCTCAGCCAAAAGTTCACCTAAACGCTTGGTCTCAGGCACAAAATGAACTGGGCGAACCAATTCATCAATCGGGCTATCAGTATCCAACGAATTCTTGGCCTGAGCCATAAGCACGTCTTTGATAGATAAAACGCCGACCACGTTATCCGTAGTCCCCTTATAAACAGGGAAACGGGAGAAGGGAGACTGACGATAGGTATCAAGAAAGGTAGCCAAGCTCGTTCCTTGCTTCAGCCAGGTAACCTCTGTCCGCGGCTGCATTACCTCGCTAACCGGCCGGTCAGCGAATTCAAAGACATTATGCAACATTTCAGCTTCCGCTTCCTCCCAAATCCCTTCGGCCTCACCAACAGTAATAGCCGTGAGGAATTCTTCCTCACTAATCGTTGGCTTTGGTTCAGTATCTTCTCTCGCCATTTTTGTGAATCGTATACCAATACGGTTGAGAACGTAAACAAATGGATAGAGTACGATTGATATTAACTCTATGGGCCTGGCATAGAGTAGAGCTACTCGCTCCCCATAGCGGGCGCCCAGGCTTTTCGGTATAAATTCAACAAGAACCAAAGTTAGTATTGTAACGACAATGGTGGCTATAGCAGCTCCCAAATTTTCTCCCCACAGTGATATAGCCATTACCGTCCCCAGAGTGGCCACAGCCGTCTCAAAGAAATTAATGCCTAGAAGAACAGTAGCCAGGAATTTCTCCGGTTGGTCTAAAATTTTGGCTACAATTTTCGCCTTGGGGTGATTGGTATGCACCAGGTGCTTGAGACGAAGCTTTTGCATGCCAATAAAAGCCGTCTCAGCGCTGCAAAAGAAGGCTGCCGCTATGAGAGAAATTAGAAATAATACTAAATATAAACCGTTAATGCCGTCCATATGCAACCCAACCAATCATCCGGCTGGGCAATTCAATACCATCATAGCATCAGCCCTTTGCAGTGTCAAAGGAAAAAGTGGAAAGACCCTATCGCTGGCTACAAGATAGGATCGTCAGGACCTGCGTTATAGAGAAGATAATCGCCATCGACGATGTCCACGCTGTCTTAAAAGAAGAGCTGAACCGCTACAATAACCACCAGGTTCACTCCACTGCTGGAGAGGTGCCGGGCATCGGCTTTGACAAGGCTAGAAAGGTGGGAATAGTCTCTTTAGGCCTTTTATCTTACCCAAGCCGTATACTTCGACTAAGGAAGTCTTTTGCTTATGAGAGAAACGAATGGTCAACGGATACCGAAAGCTCTCTCTATTTAACCACGAAATACAGGTGCCACGCGTACCGCTGCGAGATGAAGTCGAGGTACATCTGGTTCCTGATATAGAAAGAGATGCTCTAGAGATTCGAATATGGTGGGACAACCGAATAGTTCAATTCGTCACTTATCCGTTAAAGGAATTCCCAAGAGTCCAGTTTTGAATAATTAGACAGTCCAGTTTTCAAAAATTCCTAACACGCAAGATTGAAAGCTGCAGAGGCTGAAAGCTATAATTGACCCATTAAGGCAATGCCTATGAAATCCCTCAATGATATTCTTTATGAAGTCTCCAAGCCGGGTCGCTACACCGGTGGCGAGTGGAA
>VGNY01000046.1 GCA_016865895.1 Chloroflexota bacterium
TGCCTTCTAAGCAGCGGGTCGTGGGTTCGAATCCCTCCAGGGACGCCACTGATAAAGCCACATGGAGCAAAGCCAGATTAGTCAGGATTTAGCCAAGCTAAGAGAATGCTTGGTCTTACTTCCTGAAGCGGTGATAAACCCTGCGTTCGTGGTTGTCAGCGGTTTACCAGGAACGGGCAAATCCTTCTTCTGCCGTAAGCTGGCCGAGAAACTGCCTTTCTGTGTGCTGGAGAGTGACGCCATGCGTAGGACTTTGTTCCCCTCGCCTGATTATAGCGCTGAAGAAAGTGCTCGACTCTTTGTGGCGTGCCATAGTCTTATCGAATGGTTACTGAAAAAAGGGATGCCTATTATCTTCGATGCTACCAACCTCTCAGAACGCAACCGTGAGCATCTCTACAAAATTAGCGGCAGGGCTGGAGCAAGGCTGATTCTAGTGCGCATTGAAGCACCATCAGCAATAGCTTATCAACGCCTTCAAGCACGAAAAGAGAGGACTGACCCGGAGGACAAATCTGACGCTGATTGGCAAGTCTACAGGCAAATGAAGCCGAGGCTGGAGAAAATTCGACGCAACCACTTCGCCGTTGATACGTCACGGGATATTACCCCGGTGATTGATAAAATCATACGAGCAATAAATCGTTGAAGCTCCAGAAATGTCTAATGGAAGGAGCTGTGAACTCGTACAAATAGATTGGTGACACCGACTGAATGCAAAAGAACAAAGGATAGGCTAAAATAGATAGCAGCTTGTCTGACAAATCAGGAGGCGAAGTTGGAAATTAAAGTTATCATTGGTGATATCACCAGCATCGAAGCTGATGCTATTGTAGTCAATCTTTTTGAGGGTGTAGAAAGGCCGGGGGGAGCCACAGGCGCTGTAGATAAGGCTCTGGACGGTGCTATTACTAAACTTATTGCACAAGGTGAGATTAAAGGCAAGCTTAGTGAAATCAGCGTTATCCACAGCTTGGGTAAGCTCCCAGCACGTATTGTGGCTGTAGCTGGACTTGGTAAACAGTCTGATTTCACTGTGGACAGGATTCGCAGCATCGTTGCAGAATTCTGTAGGTCTTTGAGAAAGCTAAATTGCCGCCAAATAGCCACTATTGTCCACGGTGGAGGTGTTGGTGGAATTGAGCCCGAGATAGCATCCCAGGCTATAACCGAAGGCAGTCTTCTTGGTCTATATAGATTCCGCAAGCACATAACTAAGGAGCCAGAGAACCAAGATATCGAAAAACTTCTCATAGTAGAAAGAGATGCGGCCAAATTGCCATCTCTGGAGCAGGGCTATAAGAAAGGAAAGATAATTGCGGAAGCCACCAATTTAGCCAGAGATTTGATAAATGAGCCAGCTAACTATATGACGCCAGACGATATGGCGAAGTCAGCTCAGGAATTGGCGAAGACCTATGGCCTTGATTTAACCATTCTAGACCGCGGTGAGATGGAAAAGGAGGGAATGGGTGCACTTCTCGGGGTAGCCCAAGGAAGTCAGAAACCACCGAAATTCATAATTTTGAGTTACAGAGGCGATACCACATCATCTAAAACCTTGGGCTTTGTTGGTAAGTCTATAACCTTCGACTCTGGTGGATTAGATATTAAGTCATCTGAAGCCATGGCTGAGATGAAGGGCGATATGTCAGGTGGAGCTGCAGTCATGGCAGCCTTAAGCGCTATCGCTCAACTGAAACCAAAGATTAATGTTACTGCCATAGTTGCAGCCACTGAAAATTTGCCTGGAGGTAATGCTCTCAAGCCGGGCGACGTTCTAACGGCAATAAATGGTAAGACTATAGAGGTGGTGAACACCGATGCTGAAGGAAGGCTTACATTGGCTGATGCTCTGGGCTACGCTGTGAAGCAAGGCCTATCACCCCTGGTTGATGTGGCTACATTAACCGGTGCTTGCCACATAGCCCTGGGAGATATCTGCAGTGGTATATTCGGCAATTCCCAGGAGCTGGTAGATAAAGTTATCAAAGCCGGCGATGAAGCAGGAGAGCAGTTGTGGCAGATGCCGATGTACGAAGAATATAAGGAGCAAAACAAAAGCGAGGTAGCTGATATTAAGAATAGTGGTGGCCGATGGGGTGGCGCCATCACTGCAGCACAGTTTCTGGCTGAATTTGTTGATGATACACCCTGGGCTCATATTGATATAGCAGGCACTGCTAGAAGTGAGAAGGAGCGTGGCTATTCAGTAAAAGGGGCTACAGGGGTCAGTGTGCGAACACTGGTTAACTTTGCCTTGGCTTCGGTGAAATGAAGAATAGCGGGGCAACCTAAAGGTCTAATCCTTTATGACTTTAACTAAATACGAGGAGGTGCGCAATGAAACTAAAATGGTTAGGACATGCTTGCTTCCTGATTACCTCTGATGCAGGAGTCAGGATTATTACCGACCCTTATCCTCAAGGCAGTGGTCTCAGTTACGCGCTGGTCAGCGAGGCCGCCGATATCGCCGTGGTGAGCCATGACCACTTCGACCACAACAATGTCTCATCGGTGCCAGGGAAACCTGAGGTCGTCACCAGCACAAAGACCGTCAAAGGAATTCAATTTAAGGGTGTCGCTAGCCACCATGACGAGTCGGGTGGTAAGGAGCGGGGCACTAATACGATATTCTGCTTCACTGTGGACGGAATAAAGCTCTGTCATTTAGGTGATTTAGGGCATAGGCTCAACAAGGAACAAATCACTGAAATCGGGGCTGTAGATGTACTGCTTATTCCCGTCGGCGGCGTCTTCACCGTTGATGCCAAAATGGCAGGCACAGTGAGCGATGACTTGAATCCCAAGGTCGTCATACCCATGCACTGTAAGACACCTAAATGTGATTGGCCACTAAACACGGTTGATGATTTTGTTGCCGGAAAGAAGAATGTGAAGAACCTAAATTCCAGTGAGGCGGAGTTTAGGGCAGGTAAGCTGCCGGATAGAACGGAGATTGTGATTTTGCAGCCGGCAATGTGAAGTGCGACCTTATGCTGAGTGAATATCCTCACTCAGATGTCAATTTCTCCCAGGCTGAGCGGGCTGCCTCCATCTCAGCGGCCCTTTTGCTTTTTCCTGACCCTATCCCCAATACCCTGTTGCTGAGTGCCACCTCAACAGTGAAGCCTTTATCGTGGTCAGGGCCAGCAGCCTCCACAACACGATAGGTTGGGAGCTGTTTATATTTAGCTTGAGTGAGTTCTTGGAGCAGTGCTTTGTAGTTTCGTCCCATTCCTTCAGCTTTTGCCTTCTCAAGCTGTCTGCCGAGCTCAGTTAGAATGAAATCCCTGGCGGCATCCCAACCCTGGTCAAGAAATATAGCTCCAATCAATGCTTCAAAGGCATCGGCAAGGTTAGTCTGTCTGTGTCGTCCACCTGTTGATTCCTCTCCCCTTCCCAAAAGGAGGTAATCGCCGAGCTTAAGTTTTGCGGCAAGCTGAACCAAAGTCTCCTGTCGAATCAACGAAACGCGGATTTCAGTAAGTTCGCCCTCACTAGAATGAGAAAACTCGTGATATAGCTTTTCCGCGACAATAAAACTCAACAAAGCATCGCCGAGGAACTCAAGCCGCTCATTATCAGTAAGGTGAAAGTCCGGATTTTCATTTATATAGGAGGAGTGAACAAAAGCCTGCTGCAGTAGAGACATATCTTTGAAGGTGACGCCTATAGCTTGCTGTAGACCTTGCCAATCAACCAAAGTTTACTAACACCTCTTTAAGTTGAGTATAGCAGCCAGCTTGTTGAGTGGCAAATTAGCTTGTGTTACCCGCTAGCCCTTTGTTATAATCCCGGCAGGTTGGGGATTCGTCTAGCGGTAGGACAGCGGACTCTGGATCCGTAAGGCCAGGTTCGAATCCTGGATCCCCAGCCAGTTTATATGGCGCATTCGTCTAGGGGTTTAGGACACCTCCCTCTCAAGGAGGAGATCACGGGTTCGAATCCCGTATGCGCTACCAGGAAACCGAAGGAGCGGCGGATTTTTGCTTGCTTTTCTTATCTGTGTGATAGGATTTATGGGCTTCCACGCCTAAAGAGCCGTATCATCGCAATGTCGCGGTGAATTCAGCCATTTTTGCTTCTGGGCAAGCCGGACTTCCTCATCGGTAACCTGATATTGACTGAGGAAGTCGCTTTTGAAGGCGGCAAAGGTGCCCTGCTGAATGGCGTTTTCTATTTGCTGCATCAGCCTGATGATGAATCGCAGGTTGTGCATGGTGGCTAACCTGTAGGCTAACAGCTCCTCACATTTGAACAGGTGGTGAAGGTAAGCAGCGGAAAAGGTGCGGCAGGTATAGCAATCACAGTCGGCATCCACAGGCTGCTCCTTAGTCTTGTAGATAGCCTTTCGTATGTTTACCCTTCCCTGCACGGTGAAAAGGGCACCGTTCCGAGCTACCCTGGTCGGCAGAGCACTGTCAAAAAGGTCTATCCCCCGGCTTATCCCTTCGATGATGTCCTCAGGCGAGCCGACACCCATAAGATAGCGGGGTCTGTCTGCAGGTAGGAAAGGCATTGTCTCATCTAGCATCGACCAGGTCTGCTCTTTTGGTTCGCCCAGGCTTAAACCCCCGATGGCATAACCGGGAAAGTCCAGAGAAGTGATGGCTTTTGCTGATTGCTGCCTTAATTCAGGAAAGATACCGCCCTGGATAATCCCAAAAAGGAGCTGGTCAGAGCCTCGGTGTCGCTCCCGGCATCTTTCTGCCCAGCAGTAGGTTCTGTCCACGGCTTCACGTACTTTTGCCATACTGGTGTCAATGGCCGGGCATTCGTCCAGTGTCATGATGATGTCAGCACCCAACTTCTGTTGAAATTCAACAACAAGTTCCGGAGTAAGTCGATGCTCGCTACCGTCAATATGGGAACGGAAGGTGACGCCTTCATCGGCGACCTGACACAGCCGGGCTAAGCTGAAAACCTGATAGCCACCGCTATCAGTCAATATCGGGCCATCCCATGCCATGTACCGGTGCAGTCCACCCAGCTTTTCAATAACATCTATACCCGGCCGCAAATAAAGGTGATATGTGTTACTCAGAATTATGGTTATGCCGATGTCTTTGAGTTCTTCTGGGATTAAGGTCTTGACTGTGCCCTGGCTGGATACCGGGAGGAAAGCCGGCGTTGGCACTACTCCATGACCTGTAACAAGCTCTCCAAGGCGTGCTTTTGTGCCTGGGCAGGTTTTTAAAACCCTGAAATGTTCTCTTATCTTTATTACTCCCAGTTTTGATTAGACGAAGGGCTTATGGATGACAACGGCAGAAAACTGAAAGCTAAGTGGTTGCTCTTGCTTGCCAATAATCTATAAACTGCCGAACAGCCCTTGCAGCTTCGGCTACTGTTGAGTATGTCGGGATATGAGCGTCAACAAGCCGAGCTCTCTGTTCAGCGAGCATCTTCCATCGCTGATGCGGAAGTCGGTCAGAACTGGTTGCTCCACTGCTAACTACGGCAATTAGAGGCATCAATTTCTCTCTAGACAGGTTAATGAACGCTTCGGTCTGCCCTTTAGCAATGTTGGACCAAACCTCCTCCGAAAATGGGTTGTCATCTGTAAATTCAGCGATAGTGAAATCAAAATGAGAACTATTGACTAACATCCTCGGTATCTCTTTTAGGATTTCGGCAAAACCTATAGCTACTCCACCCATTATTGAACAGTCTACTGGGTTACCCACCCAATCCCATATTTCAGGTGCCTTTATCTTCAACTTCTCTCTAACATCACTAGGTAGTGGTGGCACAACAAGGCCAGCCTCCTCGCAGATATCAGCGGCCATTACAGTTAAGCCACCACCTGCACTTACTAAACCGACTCTATTCCCTCTAATCGGAGGCAGAAAAGAAAAGGCAACGAGAAGGTCAACAAGCTCAGTCAGGTCACTGGCGAGTATTGCTCCTGCTTTTTTAAAAGCTGCTTTCCACATAATATCAGAGCCGGCAATAGCAGCAGTGTGTGAACCAACAGCTTTAGCTCCGGATATACCGCGCCCACCTTTGATGGCTATCACTGGCTTAACACGTGCCACATCACCCAAAACCTTGAGAAACTTTTTGCCATCCCTTATACCCTCAAAGTAAGCAGCGATAATCTTCGTCTCATTGTCCTGAGCGAGATAACACAGGAAATCACTTTCGTCCAAATCAAGGGCATTGCCATAGCTGATGACCTTACTAAAACGAAGGCCTCGTAACTCTCCATAACGAACGAGCAACGCAGATGTACCACCGCTTTGACATACAGCACCAATTGCGCCAGCTTCCTTGGACAAATTATAGCTGTGTGCCATTCCTCCGCGGGGGTAATATATCCCCAAGCAGTTAGGACCAATGAGGCGGACTTTAAGCCTCCTGGCAACCTGAAGAATCCTGGCTTCAAGCTCTTTAGCCTCCTGCCGCCCTGTCTCACTAAGACGGCCGGCAACAAGGTGAACCGCTTTTACCCCCTTGGGAGGACATTCGGTGAGCAAATCAGGAACTTTAGATGCTGGAAGACAGCAAATTACATAGTCAACTGGTTCTGGGATGCTGCTCAAGCTTGGATAGCATCGCAGGTCAAGAATATATTTTTTACCGGGATTGACTGGGTAGATATGTCCGGGATAGCCGTAATCTAGAAGGTGACGCACATAGTGGTAGCCAAAAGAAAAGGGGTCTTCGGATGCTCCAACTACAGCAATAGCCCTTGGATGAAAGGCAGTCTCTAATGTTTCTATAAGGCCAGTATTCATGCTACATCAACCAAATATCCAAACACATGGTCAGGAAAATTATGCCCAAGTAGGGAAAGGCAGATAGTTTATAGACTCGCCAGGCAGCTATTGATGTCGTTGAGAATAGCAAGTGGGCATTGGCGTAAAGCATCAAAATACCAAGAATATTTGACATAATCAGGTAAAGCAAACGTAAATCAGCGGCAAAGTAAATGAGAATGGAGAAAATATAGAGAATGATGGACAAACCGAAAAGTATTTTCACCATGTCTTTGACCTGCCAGCTTAGTGGGAAATAGTTTAATCCAGCACCTAAATAATCTTCCCGGTTGGCAATCATGACACTCCAGACATGGATTGGGGTCCAGATAGCGACTAGGAGACAAAGGAGAAGAATAGTAATATCGAACTCTGGCCTTAGAGCAAACCAGCCGATAAGCACCGGACTACAGCCAGCCACCATGCCGAGAAAAGTGCACGAGATTGTCTTGCGCCAGATTGCAGAGGCTATAACGCCAATCAAGCCAAACAGGAAACACAGGGGATGCAATACCCAGGCTAGCGCCAATGCAGTTACGAGGAGTCCGATTATAAGCGGCAAGACCTTCTGTGGAGGGACAATGCGTCCTGACGGCAAAGCCCGATTGGCTGTTCTCGCCATCTTGGCATCAACTTCTCGGTCAAGGTAGTTGGTAAGCCCGTTGGAACCAGCACTGCCTAAAACGATAACAATTAAGATGAGAAAAAAAGCTTTGGCTGACGGATAGCCACTGGCGGCAATAATCGCTGAGCAAATGCCAATAAAGGTGAGCAGGCTGGTTTCTACAGGTTTCAGGACGCTGATATAATCCGAAAACGTACTCTGCTTGCGTAGAGTGATTTTCAAGGCTTTACTACCTCTTTAAGGGCGCGTAAGGCTTCCTTCTCTGGGACATCACTGCATATCACTACCCGACCTATATCTTCAAGCAAAACCCACTGGATTGCTTTACCTCGTACTTTTTTGTCCAGCTCCATAGCAGCAAGTACATCAGTTAGTGCAATACCCGAACAACCAGTAGGTAAATTGAATCTTTGTAAAAGCGTCTTTTGGTGCTCTACCGCATTTTGTGGCAAAAGTCCGAGTCGATGACTAATCTTAGACGCACCCATCATACCAATAGCTACTGCTTCACCATGAAGAAAACGCTGGTATCTAGTAGCAGCTTCAAGCCCATGAGCTATAGTATGGCCGTAGTTCAGGACGATGCGTTTTCCGGTCTCCTTCTCATCCTCCATAACAACTCGGGCTTTGAGGCACGCACTGCGGGCAATGACTTCAGAGGTAATATCAGGTATCAATTTGATCAAATTATCGGCATTATCTTCCATGAGCTTGAAAAAGTCCGCGTCAAGGATTAAGCCGTGTTTGATAATTTCGGCCCACCCTGAAGTGAGTTCTCGTTGAGACAAGGTACTCAAAGTCTGAATATCAGCCAGGACCAGGCTTGGTTGATAGAAAGCACCAATAAGGTTTTTCCCCAGAGGATGGTCAATGGCTACTTTCCCACCGATACTGGCATCTGCCATAGCCATCAAACTGGTAGGCACCTGCAGCCAGGGCAAACCCCTTAAGAAAGTAGCGGCAACAAAACCCGCCAGGTCTCCAACCATGCCACCACCTAAAGCGACGATTATATCAGTTCTCTCAGTGCGGTGCTCGATGAGGAAATCATAAATCTTGACTGCCTGGGCGATATTCTTTGTGGCTTCACCAGAAGGTACTACACAGCAGTTAACGCCGAAATCTGTTTTCTCCAGTGTTTTCTTAACTCGTGCCCCATAAATAGAAAAAACGACTTCATCACTGATGATATTGGCTGTGCCTGATAGTCCAGTCTGTCTCATTTTTTCTCCAAGTTTATCTAGCAAACCCGAGCCAACAAACACCGGATAACTGGCTGTTGATGTCTTCACTTCACAAGCTAAATCAGCGTCATAAGATTGCTTGCCTTCAGTATGATGCTGGCTCATATATTGCCAGCCTCTTATCACTTCCTGGCTTACTTCCTCAAGAGTCAGATTGTCGGTGTGAATCGTCCAATCAGCAACAGCATAACAATGTTGCCGTGAAGCCTTGAGCTGTCTGATACGCTCCAGTGGGTCATCTGCGGCGAGTAGAGGGCGAACTACAGGGTTGGAAGAATAGAGAGTATCTCGAAGTAGGCGTTGATAAATAGTCTCTGGCTTAGCTTCCAGGCAAATAACCACGCTGGTTTGGCGAAGTAATTCCTGATTTCTGGAGTCAACAATAGTCCCACCTCCAGTAGCAATGACCACCTTTTCTTTCTGGCAAGCCTGTCTCAATACTTTACGCTCAAGCTTCCTGAATGTTTTCTCACCATCTTGCTCAAAAATCTCGGGGATGTGCTTGCCGCTAATTCTGACTATTTCATCGTCGGTATCTACAAAGCCCCAATTCAGGCATTCGGCTACTTTTCTAGCCACAACTGACTTGCCAGTGGCTGAGAAACCTGTAAGAGCAATATTCTTATTTCTTACTTTCCGACGACGCATGTTTATTGAAAGAGGAGGCAGAGCTAATGTAGCTATTATAGTTAGCTAACGTTTCCTTTAAGTGGTCGCCGCCGAACTTTTCCAGCATGGCATTTGCTAAAACAATTGCCAGCATCGCCTCACCAATGACCCCCGCAGCAGGAACAACACAAACATCGCTCCGTTCATAATGGGCTTTGGTTGCCTTTCCGCTGCGCAGGTCTACAGATGGCAATGGCTTACTGAGGGTGGCGATGGGTTTCACCACCGCTCGAACTACAACCGGTTCTCCGTTACTTATTCCACCCTCAATACCACCAGCCCGATTGGTGGTTCGGCGGTATAATAGAGCCGTCCTTTTTGAAACGCATTCGATTACATCATGAGCTTGAGAACCTTTCATGTTGGCTAGAGAAAAACCAGCTCCGATTTCAACTCCCTTCACAGCATTGATGCTCATTATCGCCTGTGCGACTTGACCATCAAGCCGACGAGACCACTGAACATGGCTACCCAGCCCAACAGGCACACCGGTGGCAATCAACTCAAAAACACCACCAAGAGTGTCTCCTTCCGCTTTAGCCTCATCAATGACTGCCATCATTGCCTGCTCTGCCTTACTATCAGCGCAACGGACAGGAGAATTCTCAACTTGCTGCCAGTCTACTGACTTGTTCTGCTTAACCCAGTGTTTGCCGATGTTTACGGTGTGGCTATGGATAATAACACCAAACTCCTCAAGGAACCTTCGAGCTATGGCTCCCACAGCAACCCTGGCTGCCGTCTCTCGGGCACTTGCCCTTTCCAAAATGGGACGGATATCTCCAACTCCATACTTAATGACTCCAGCTAGGTCAGCATGCCCCGGACGGGGCGAAGTTATTGGCGGCATCTCCTTATCTACTGGAGTAATGCTCATTGTCTCCTGCCAATCACACCAAACACGATTCCATATCAGGAGGCTTATCGGACTACCTATTGTGAACCCGTGGCATACACCAGAGATAATTTCGGCCCTGTCATGTTCTATATCCATGCGAGCACTTCGTCCATAACCGGCTTGCCGTCTCTTAAGGTCTCTGGCGATGTATTCTTCGCTCACAGGCAAGCCAGCCACCATACCTTCAATAACTGCAATCAAACCTTTGCCGTGTGACTCGCCAGCAGTGAGGAAATGGAACTGCCCCATGATTCTTAAGCCCTCTGACTCACCTACCGATATTCTGGCTGTGGGTACGGGTTACTTAGAGTCTCTAAGAGGATAATACCTTCGACACCCAGTGGCTGCACCTGAATTAGACTCTGCAATCTTTGTAAATTCATACCTAATAAAGAACTCAGTAAAGAGGGGGCTTCACGTTTGTAGTACTCTACTTTCGGCTTCTCGATGCCAGCCAGGCTGGCCGCCAGGTCTATAGCTGTATTAAGTCCACCTAATTCATCAACCAAGCCCAGCTCTTTAGCTTGTACCCCGGTATAAAGTTGGCCTGTAGCCAGCTCTCTAACCTTTTGTTCACTCAAACTTCTGCCCTCAACCACAACCTGGATAAATTGGTCATATAGTTGGTCAGTCATCTCCTGCATAATCACTCGTTCTTCTGGAGTTAACTCCCTAAGCCCGGCATACATGTCTTTGTACTTCCCACCCGTGAAAACTTCCATCTCTATACCAAGCTTCTGATACAATCCCTTTACATTGGGCACCTCAGCGATGACCCCGATGCTGCCGGTCAAAGTTCCGGGCAAAGCCACAATTTTGTCAACTTTTGCCGAAATGTAATACCCTCCAGAGGCAGCCATGGTACCCATGCTAACCACTATGGGTTTTTCTACACGAGCGAGCTCGTTTAGAATTTCCTGACAAGCAGCCACACTACCACCCGGACTCTCTATTTGAAGTACAATAGCTTTTATTGCGACATCATTCTTGGCTCGCTCTAGTTGGCTCCGGACCATCTTTGGGCTGATAACACTGCCACTGAAGAATAGCCCAGTTCTTTCTGATTGAATCGGGCCGCTAAGTGGGATTACCGCAACTTTATTCCCTCCAAGATTACAAGCAGCAGATGTAACAATGAAAACCAACAAGATAGCTATACTTAAGATTATTACCTTCTTCATGCATTAACCTCCTATTCTAACCAAAGCTCGCTTAGCTGCTGAAAGCATTATGTCAACTGGAGCTTCCCTACCCGTCCATAACTGAAATGAGCTAGCCCCTTGATAGACTAACATGGGCAATCCACTGATGATGTTAGCGCCAGCTTCCTTAGCCACTTTCAACAAAGGCGTCTCCGAAGGATTATACACCAAGTCATAAACCAAAGCATCCTTAGGGATTAAATCCGCTGTTAAGGGTGATTGGCCTTCCTGAGCAGAATATTTTGTTCCTAATGTAGTGCAGTTGACTATCAGGTGGCAATTCTTAACTGCCTCTTGAAACTCCGAACTATACCACGGTGAAACAATAACCTCAGCATGTATCCCTTTGGCAACAGCATACTTTGTCAGTGAATACACAAGGCTTTCAGCTCGTGACAAAGTACGATTGGAAATAACTAATGAATTTACCTTCTCACCGAGAAGTGCAAAACTCACTCCACGGGCAGCTCCGCCGGCGCCAATGATTACTATGCACTTATTCTCTGGTTCAAATTTAGCATCTTCGCGCAGAGCTTTGAGAAAGCCATACCCATCGGTATTAAAACCCACAAGCCTGTTGCCTCGATTAACTATGGTATTCACCGCACCTGCAAAACTGGCGAAATCATCAACCTCGTCCAAGAAATGCAGTGCTGCTTCTTTATAAGGTATAGTTATGTTCGCTCCTAGACTTTGAGGCTGCCTCAATTGATTTATCACAACTGATAGATTTGTAGCTTCTGTTTCCCACACCTCATAGCGGACATCAAGGTGGTAATAATCGAAAGCAGCCTGTTGAAAAACAGGAGAAACAGTATGTTTCAGTGGGTAGCCAATAATGCTAATAAACTGTGTCACTGGTCGTAGACTTTCAGGCTATCCAGGTATCCTTGTAAGATAAAGGCTGCTGCTGCAGCATCACGTCGTGATTTTGCTCTGGTGCTCTTAATGCCAGCCTCTATCAGTAAACGCTCAACAGCTACAGTGGATAATCGCTCATCTCTTGTCTCGATTTCGGCGCTGGTGGTTTTGGAAAGTTTTTCAATAAAATCCATTACTCTACTAGCCTGCTTACCAATGTTGCCATTCAGAGAATAAGGTAAACCAACCACAATGTGTTCTATCTTGTGCTTGTTGACAAGCTCAACAATAGCATCTATAGCTTTATCATCGTTGTCCCTGGTGATAGTAACCAGCGGACTGGCTAAGATCTCCTCAGGGTCGCTGATGGCAACCCCTATTCTCCTGTCTCCGATGTCCAGTCCCAAAGTACGCATCTCAGAGCTTCAAGCCTTCTGTACTAACTGCTTTACTGTTCTAAGGGCCTCATCAAGTTTATTTTTATTCTTACCACCAGCTTGTGCCATTGTTGCTTTGCCACCACCACTGCCACCAGTGACTGCAGCCACTTGCTTCACTATGTCACCGGCATGTAACCCCCCATCTACCAAATCTGGGGTCACCACAGCTACAAAGTTAGGTTTGCCATCATGCACTGTGCCCAAAACTATCACAGCGCTCTTTAAACGGTCTCGCAATAAATCTCCCATCTCCCTGAGGGCGGGCATTGAAGAAGGTGGGACTCTGGCTGCTAAAACCGTTATCCCGCTAACTTGCTCAGTTTTGTCAAGCAAAATCTCAACTGTATTCCGTGACAGCTCCCTTTCTAAAGAAGCAGAACGTTTACGCTCGGAAGCTAGCTCGGCAAGGAGGGCTTTCACCTTGTCTGCAACTTCTGCAGGTGAACTTCTAATCTCTTCGGCCGCAGCCTCCAATGCTCCAAGACGTTTTTGGAGAAAATCTTCAGCACCCCGTCCGGTAACAGCTTCGATTCGGCGCAGACCGGTACCAATGCTGCTTTCACTCGTTATGACGAGGAGGCCGATTTCTCCGGTTGAATTAACATGCGTGCCGCCGCACAGCTCAGCACTTACCGGCGGCTTGCCTATTTCCAGCACCCTTACCATCTCTCCGTACTTCTCCTCGAAAAGAGCAATGGCACCATCTTCAATAGTCTGTTTGTATGGAACAAACTTGCTTTTCACCGGCAAATTCTGGCGTATCCTTTCATTGACAATATGTTGGATATCATCAAGCTGCTGTTTGCTGATGGCAGTCAAATGAGAAAAATCAAACCGAAACCCTTCGGGATGCACCAGAGAGCCTCTCTGGCACACATGGCTCCCTAGCACCTGGCGTAAAGCTGCTTGAAGTAAATGTGTCGCCGTATGATTACGGGCAATATCAAGGCGACGGCCTACATCAACTTCGGCATCAACAGAATCACCAACCGAGATGGTTCCTTTAACAACCTGACCCAGGTGAACGATGGCACCTTCATCTAGACTACCGTAAGGAGACCAAGCGGTGTTAGTGATATCGATTTGGCTTGAGGCGGCAGTTATTTTCCCGGTATCCCCCACCTGCCCTCCCATCTCTCCATAGAAAGGCGTCTCCTCAAGCACAACAGCGACCTTTCGTCCTTTGCTGGCAGATTTTATTGACCGGCCAGACTCCTGGTCAAGTATGTAACTCACCCTGGAGTTAATCTTCAATTTGTCATAGCCAACAAAGTCAGTTATCTCAGGAATATACTTGACTAATGCCTTATCTTCTCCTATGCCCTTATCAGAGGCAAATTTATGACCGGCCCTAGCCCTGTCCCGTTGTTTTTCCATCTCAGCCTCAAAACCTTCGAGGTCAACGACTAATCCTCTCTCTTGGGCGATTTCGGCAGTTAGTTCAGGATGGAAACCATAGGTGTCCCAAAATTTAAAGACCTCTTCGCCTGCAATATAATTTCTTCCCTGTTTAACAGCTTCATCAACAGCCTTTTCCACCAAATTGATTCCAGTATCCAGAGTGCTGGTGAATTTTTCCTCTTCTATTTCAACTACTTCCTGTATGAGGTTTTGGTTTTTCACGAGTTCAGGATATACGTGTCCCATCTTGGCGATAACTGTTTGGGCTATCTCATTAAGAAAAGGCCCTTCTGCGCCCAGTTTCTCGCCGAAAAAGCAGGCTCGCCGCAATACCCGACGCAGAACATAGCCCCTCCCCTCATTGGATGGCAGAACGCCATCAGCAATAAGAAAAGTGATACCTCGGCTGTGCTCAGCTATAATCCTGATAGCGTGGTCAGCAGTTTTGTCATTGCCGTATTTCATCCCTGTCAAATCGCATATCTTGTCTCGTAAAGGAATGAAGAGGTCTGTATCATAGACAGACGCCACTCCTTGCATGACAGCCGTAGTCCTCTCCAATCCCATCCCGGTATCAATGTTTGGCTTCGGCAGAGATGTGCGCTTTCCATCGAGGTCCTGGTTATACTGGGTAAAGACTAGATTCCATATTTCAGAAAAGCGGCTACAGTCGCAGCCAGGTCGGCAATCAGGCTTGCCACAACCAGCTTCCTTACCGAAATCGTAGTGTATTTCACTGCATGGCCCGCAGGGTCCTGAATCTCCGGCTGGACCCCAGAAATTATCCTTTTCACCAAGTCGCACTATTCTGCTTTCAGGAAAGCCTATCTCTCGCCAATAGCTAAATGACTCGTCATCGTCCAAATAGATGGTCACCCACAGCCTTTCAGTATTAATATTTAGATGCTCAGCGACGAACTCCCACGCCCAGGCAATAGCTTCCTTCTTGAAATAGTCACCTACACTGAAATTCCCCAGCATCTCAAAGAAAGTCAAGTGCTTTGGGTCGCCGACTGAATCGACGTCTGTTGTGCGGAAGCACTTCTGGCACGAGGCCAAACGAGGACTGGGCGGCATAGCCAAACCTAAAAAGTATGGCTTTATCTGCACCATACCAGCAGTCGTTAGTAACAGGGTTGGGTCGCCGCGAGGAACTAAAGACGAGCTGGGAATAATGAGGTGCTCTTTTCGCTCGAAAAAGCGTAAAAATGCCTCTCTAATTTCGTCACTGTTCACTTGTTATCACCTGTTTGGATTTTAATGGAGTGTTGCCCAAGTGTCAATTCGCCTATTTGTGAAAATGGGCTGGACACGTGTGTTTAAGTGGATTGATATGGCTATCTGTGACATAAAGAGCACTAGCGAATTCTGTTTTCATGTATCCTTCAGTTTATGTTAAAATTTAATTGAGTCAAGGAGTGTAACAATGCCGCTTTATGAATACTGGTGTCGACATTGTCGCCGTAAGGTCACAATATATCTCCCAACCTTTTCTCAAACGTCACTTTCTTGTCCACAGTGTGGTAACAACGCCTTACACCGGCTGTTCTCCACCTTTTCTGTACGAAGTAAAACATATAAAGATATATATGATGATATACTCTCCGATTCCCATCTGACCAGAGGAATGTTAATGAACGACCCAAAAGCTTTAGCTGAATGGAACAGAAAAATGAGTCAAGGCGAAGAAGTTGCCCCTGAATACGAAGAGATGATTGAAAGGATGGAAAAGGGGGAAATGCCCACCGAGCCAGCCAGTACTGGTGCTGGTGGGTCTCCCGAAGAAGGTTAAGTTTAATATCATGCCCGTTTATGAATTTTACTGTTCAACGTGTCATAAAAGAAGTAGCTTTCTTGTAAGGACTGCTTCAAGTTCTTTTGAGCCCAAGTGCTCAATTTGCGGCAACTCCAACTTGACGCGCATTATATCCACATTTGCCCATTACAAATCAATTAAGACCATTCACGAGGAGAGCGGTGAGCCAGGCATGTACTCGAGCCCTGACTACTATAAAGACCCACGCAACATAGGCAGATGGGCAGAAAAGAAATTCAAGGATATGGGCATGGAAATGCCTGACGAGATTCAGCAGAAGATTCAAGCCGCCAGGGAAGGTGAACTCCCGGAACCGCTAAAGGACCTGCAAAGTGCCGCACCAGACGCTTCGTATCATTGATGCCAATTGTAACCGCATGGGCGAAGGATTGCGTTTCCTCGAAGATATCGCTCGCTTTCTTTTAAACGATGTCGACTTAACTCAGCAGCTAAAAACAATGCGGCATAACCTGGTCGAGAGCCTGAGCAAATTTAGTGTTGCCTGCTTATCAGAAAGAAATTCAAAGTCAGACGTAGGAATCAACATTGAACTAGCCAGTCAAAAGCAGGATTTACCAGCACTCATCACAGCTAACGCCAAAAGAGTCGAAGAGGCATTGCGTGTTATAGAAGAGCTAGCCAAGCTGCCCGATTTAAGTTCAGGATTGCGCTCAAAGAACTTTGAGCAGGCACGGTTTAACCTCTATACACTGGAGCGAGAACTATCATCTAAGGTACTGCGCCGGCAAAAAATAGCGCGTCTAACCGGGCTTTATGTCATTATTGATACCCAAACATTAGGGCATAGAGATGAAGTTGACGCCACCAGCAAAGCTATTCATGGGGGGGCTAAAGTTATTCAGCTTCGCAATAAACATCGCAATAAAGGCGAATTTTTAACAGTAGCCCAAAAACTGAAGGATTTATGTTGTAAGTCCAATGTCCTCTTTATAATCAATGACCACCTTGATATAGCCCTGGCAGTTGACGCAGATGGCCTCCACATCGGACAGAAAGATTTACCTTTGTCTGTGATTCGAAAGGAATTAGCTATCGACAAGCTTGTTGGCTTATCAACACATACTTTAGACGAAGCACAAAAAGCAGAAACTGAAGGAGCAGATTACGTCGCCGTAGGCTCCATATTCTCCTCCCCAACTAAAAAAGATGCCAAGGTAGTTGGTCTAGAGCACTTGAGCCGGGTCAGGCAAACAATATCTATTCCCATAGTTGCCATCGGCGGCATCAATAAAGAAAATATCGCTGAAGTCATAAGTGCAGGAGCTGATGCGGCAGCGGTCATCAGCGCTGTCATAGCTAAAGAAAATATAGAGACGGCAACGCGCCAATTGGTAAAAGAAATTGAAGGAAAAACAAAAGGTCACAAAGAACCTGGAAGCCATCGCTGAAAAAATCCGCCTCGATTTTTCAGCTAAAGACGCAGCAAGAGAAAATGCGTTACGCCTTTG
>VGNY01000047.1 GCA_016865895.1 Chloroflexota bacterium
GTGTTCGACCACCCGCCAGGGTGCAGCCCATCACCCAGGTGTAGGACCGCTTCATTTCGACACTTCCTGTTGTGGAACGTCATTTTCCCTAGCTATGGCCCAGCTATGAATGCTGTAAAACTCGAGTGAGAGCGAAGCTAAAGCCTCGCCGCTACATAATACACCTGAATAGGACATATGTTTGACACCAGCACGTCGAAGGATTACTATTATTACAGGAAAAATCTAAGGGTTTACAATATTATGTGGTGTTTTAGGAAAGTGAGGCAGTTAAATGTTACCTCAATCTTTGTATTTTGTTGTAATTGGACTTGTTCTTATTTTGGGTCTACTCCTTGGCTATTTTGCCAGACAGATATTAGCCAACCAGCAACTCCGCAGAACTCAAAATGAAGCTAAGCGATTACTGGAAGAGGCAACCGCAGCACATGAACAGATGCTTCAGAGAGCTAGAGAGGAAGCAGTCAAGGTCAGGGCTGCTGCCGAGACTGATAGTCGTGAACGCCGTTTTGAGTTACAGAGACTAGAAAGACGTTTTGCTCAGCGGGAAGAAAAGCTGGAACGCAAGCTGGACGCATTGGAGCGCCGTGAGCGTGGTCTGGCTAACCGTGAGAGGGAAATCGAGGCGGTTAAAGCCCAACTCGAAGAGGTGCGAAGCAAACAGCTACAACGCCTCGAACTCATCTCGGGCATGTCCAGCGATGAAGCCAAACAAGAGTTGTTCCGAGCTTTAGATGATGAGATTCGTGAGGAAGCGTCGCGGCGTGTTCGGGACTGGGAAGTACGAATAAAGAGCGAAATTGACGAGAAAGCTCGCGACATTCTATCCACCACCATTCAGCGCTGTGCCACAGATGTAGTATCAGAGACAACAGTATCTGTTGTTCCTCTGCCTAGTGATGAGATGAAAGGACGTCTCATCGGCCGCGAGGGACGTAACATCCGAGCCTTGGAACAAGCTACAGGTGTTGATCTTATCATAGACGACACACCAGAAGCCGTTACTATCTCCAGCTTTGACCCGTTGAGGCGGGAGGTAGCCAGGGTGGCTCTGAATGCTCTTATCCTCGATGGTCACATTCACCCGGCTCGAATAGAGGAGGTGGTAGAGAAAGCTAGTAATGAAGTTGAGACTACAATTCGCAATGAAGGTGAACGAGCAACTCGTGAAGTCGGGGTAATTGGGTTACATCCGGAGTTAATCAGGTTAATCGGTAAACTTAAGTTTCGCAGCAGCTATGGGCAGAATGTATTGACTCATAGCCTTGAAGTCGCCTACTTTGCCGGGATGCTAGCTGCTGAGATTGGTGCTGATGTGACGCAGGCGAAAAGGGCTGGATTGCTTCATGATATCGGCAAAGCGGTTGACCATGAGGTGGAAGGCCCTCATGCCTTGATAGGTGCTGATTTGGTTCGCCAGTGGGACAAATCGGCTGAAATAGCTCAGGCCATCGCTGAGCATCATGGCGAAGCTACTACCACCAGTGCGCTCGGTTTTATCGTGGCTACTGCTGATGCAATAAGTGGGTCTAGGTTGGGAGCCCGGCGTGAGTCCTTGGAGCAATACTTGAAGCGTATTGAGGCCTTGGAGAATGTGGCAAATAGCTTCCCCGGAGTTGAAAAAGCTTTTGCTATTCAGGCTGGACGTGAAGTACGTATTTTGGTTAAACCGGAGCAGGTGGATGACCTTACAGCTATGAGGTTAGCTCGAGATATCGTGAAGAAGATAGAAGATACTCTAGAATATCCGGGGCAAATTAAAGTGACTGTGTTGCGGGAGACCAGGGCGGTGGATTATGCTAAATAGACGCTATAAGGGGCGGTATTGCGCGTATTAATGATAGGTGACGTTATAGGCAGGCCTGGCAGAAGAGCGGTGCAGCAGTTTCTACCAGGCCTGTGTCATGATTATGCAATCAATCTGGTGATAGCAAACGGCGAGAACTGTGCTGGCGGTATAGGCATTACATCAGGCACGGCAAGTGAGCTTCTTGACAGTGGCGTAGATGTGTTAACCACCGGCAACCATGTATGGGCTAAGAAGGAGATTATCCCTTATATGAGTGGTGAGTTGCCCATTCTCCGTCCTCTGAATTTCCCGCCAAATGCACCGGGCCATGGTTTTTTGGCAGTCAAAGGTACTCTGGTAGTCAATCTGATAGGGCGCGTTTTTGTTGGTGAATTCGATTGTCCTTTCCGGACTATGGACCGTTTACTCTCGGAAATCGAAGCCGAGACCAAGGTTATCATTGTTGACTTTCATGCTGAAGCTACTTCGGAGAAGGTGGCTATGGGAAAATATCTTGACGGTAAGGTAAGCGCGGTGCTGGGCACGCATACACATATAGGCACTGTGGACGCTGGCATATTACCTAAGGGCACTGCCTATGTTAGCGACGTAGGTATGGTTGGCCCTGAGGATTCGGTTATCGGTGTTGACGCTGAAGCGGCAATTCAGGCTTTCCTTACTGGGATGCCGCATCGTTTCTCTATGGGTGGGGGGGCTGTGGTTTTTGACGCTATGCTGGTCGAGGTGGATGTGGCTACCGGGAAAGCTGTAAGCATACAGCGGATACTGCGAAGAGAGGAGAGCGCTAGGTGAAAGCCGACCTTCACTTGCATACTACTGCCTCTGATGGGCGGCTAGAGCCTAAAGAGATTGTTTCGCTGGCAGCAAAAGTTGGACTTGATGTCATTGCTATCACTGACCATGACACAATAGATGGCGTGGCTCCAGCTTTATCTGCTGCTGAAGCCTTCCCATCGCTTACGGTTATACCCGGTGTGGAGGTCAATACTGATGTTCCTCATGGAGAAGTTCACGTCTTGGGCTATTTCATTGATTACACTGACCGTAAATTGGCCATTACTTTGCAGGAACTGCGAGAGTCGCGGCTGGGGCGGGCGCAGAAGATGATTGCCAAGCTCGGTAGCCTAGGTATGGATATCAAATGGCAGCGAGTGCGCGAGCTAGCCCAGGGTGGTTCTGTATGCCGGCCTCATATAGCTCAAGCCCTGTTTGAGAAGGGTTATGTCAGCTCGGAGAAAGAGGCTTTTGACAAATATATCGGTCATAACGGGCCTGCCTATGTGGAGCGTTATAAACTGCTTCCAGTTGAGGCAGTCAAGCTGGTTATGGATGCGCAAGGTCTGCCTGTCCTGGCTCACCCAGCGGACATTAACTATTTAAACAGGCTTGTTCCCGAGTTGAAGGTAGCTGGCCTGGTTGGCATTGAGGTATACTATAAAGACTACGGCCCGGAAATCATTGCCGGATTGCTGAAAGTCGCCAAGAGGTATAATCTTATTCCCACTGGCGGCACCGATTATCACGCTTTTGACGATGGCTCAGAGGTTGAGATAGGAGGAGCGCTGACACCGCATCAGTCGGTGGAGCGGCTGTTTGCTTTAGCCGATAAACATAGTCTGGAACTGCTGAAACATCACTAAGTCTATTTTAAAGTAGAAGGAGGCACTAGCCATGGAAGCGTCTCGTGAGATTTTCTGGGGCATATCTTTCGGAGCGCTTATCTTGTATCCGTTAGGTGTGGCGGCGCTGGCAGTTTTTATCTATGCCTTTTACCGGCGCTATCGCTTGTGGATAATCGGTAAGCCAGATAACAGGTGGGATTATTTAGGTAAGAGAATCTGGGATTTCATAGTTGCCGGCGTGGTTGATGGCCTGTTTCATAGGCGATTTTTCCGCGAGCCTTACCCCGGGATAATGCATTTTCTCATCTTTGCTGGTGCTGGAATCCTGCTGGTAGGTACAGCTCTCGATGTCATAGACCATTACGTGTTTCATTTTGTCTCAGGGAATGTCTATCTTGGTCTCAGCCTGGCGCTGGATATCGGTGGGGTGATGATTTTGGTTGGTGCCGTTCTGGCTGTGATTCGCCGCTATATTCAGAAGCCAGAAAGGCTGAATACCGTGCTGGATAATGCCGTTGTTCTCGCCTTGATTTTCGTTGTTGTCGTCACTGGCTTTTTCATTGAGAGCTTCCGCATGTTGGTGGCTACTCCGGAAGGCTTGTCTCAACCTGAATTCTACAGCCATCCGGAATGGGCGAGATGGTCTTTTGTGGGCTATTATCTAGCCGTCCCGTTTGCCGGTTTGCCTGAAAGCACTAGGTTAGCCTGGTATGTCGGCTTGTGGTGGTTTCATACTGCTCTGGCATTGGGGGCTATTTTCTATGTTTGTTTGTCGTTCGACAAGCTGACTCACATCATCGTGTCTCCAGTTAATGTTTTTTTCAGGACTTCTCGACCTAAGGGGGCGTTAGCGCCCATCAATATCGAGGAAGCTGAGACTTTTGGTGTAAGCAAAATAGAGGATTTCACCTGGAAGCAGATTCTGGATTTGGATGCCTGTACTGACTGTGGCAGGTGTCAGGACAGGTGCCCGGCTCATCTTACCGGAAAGCCTTTATCTCCACGAAAGGTAATACAAGACTTGAAAGCCCACTGGCTTGATAGAAGTCCTGCTTTACTGCATGCTAAAGCGGCTGAACCTGTGACTGATGGTGGTGGGGTTAAGGCTCTGATTGGAGAGGTGATACTTGAGGATGAGCTATGGTCATGTACCACCTGTCGTGCCTGCCAGGAAATATGCCCGGTCTGGGTGGAGCATATTGATAAAATTGTTGACTTGCGCCGCAATCTAGTGCTGGAGCAGGCGAAGATACCAGAGACGGGTGAGGCTATACTGAAGTGCATTGAGACCAGAGGCCATAGTTGCAGGGGGACTACGCTTACCAGGACTGACTGGATTAGTGGCCTGGGTGTCAAGCTTTTATCTGAGGATAGCAATGTTGACTTGGTGTATTATGTAGGTTGTGCCGCAGCTTTGGAAGACAGGAGTATGAAAATAGCCGTAGCCATGGGGAAGATATTGAAAGCTGCCGGCGTCAATTTCGCTATCCTTGGCCCAGAGGAAACTTGCTGTGGTGAGCCGGCGAGGAGGCTGGGTAATGAATACCTGTTCCAGATGCAGGCGATGAAAAATATCGAGCTATTGAAAAACTATAGTGTGAAGAGGATAGTCACCGCTTGCCCGCATTGTTTCAACACCATTAAGAATGAGTATCCTCAATTCGGTGGTGAGTTTGAGGTTATCCATCATACTCAGTTCATCGTCGAACTGCTGAAACAGGGCAAGATTAAGCCAGCCCCGATAAGCGACGGGAAATTGACCTACCACGATTCTTGTTATCTGGGCAGACACAATGATATTTATGAGCCACCGAGGCAGATATTGAGCAATATCTCACAGTCCAAGCTTTTAGAGATGAAGCGTACCCGCAGGAATGGGTTCTGTTGTGGTGGTGGTGGCGGACGCTATTGGATGGAGGAGCGTATTGGCAAGCGGATTAGCGAGGAGCGCATTGAGGATGTGATGGGGACCAAGGCCGACATTGTGACAACAGCTTGCCCCTATTGCTTGCAGATGTTTGAAGATGCTATAAAGGCGAAAGAGGCTGCAGAGTCGCTCAAGGCTCTGGATATTGCCGAGCTCCTGGCATCGCAGCTAGATAAGGACAACACTGAATAGACAAAGGCGTTAGATTATCTTTGGGAGGTAAAAAATGTGGGATGCTTCGAAATGTAACCTCTGTGGCGATTGTCTGGTGAAATGTCTCTACGTCAACTATGACAAAGACAAAGCCGTGGCTGAAATCAAGGCGCTTATAGAGGGCAACGAGGCTGATATATTGAGCCAGTGTGTCACCTGCTGTGGCTGCCGGGAATATTGTCCTACAGGGGCTGACCCCTACGACCTTATCCTGAAGGCACAGGAAAGGACTGAGGCTTTTCCCATACCTGCGGAAGCAGCAGGCGCCTTCGACCTCACCTCTATGATTCCCAGCGAGGTGATAACAGGAGACCCGGACAAGCCTGTTCTCTCTCTGTGTGTCATGGAGCGCCAGCTCCCCGAGGGTGCACTCGATAGCCAGCTATTTAAAGGTATGACCATAGCCAAGGGCGGAGACTACTTTTGCTACATCGGCTATGTGCATGTTGCCAAGGAGAGTCCTATTGCTAAGAACGCACAAAAGTTCATCGACAATATTGCCAGCTTGGGCAAGGAAATAGTCTTTATCCACGATGACTGTTATGCCATGACACACACCAAGGTCAAGGACTATGGTATCACTGTCCCCTTCAAGTACATGCATATCTTCGAGTACCTGCGCAACTATATTAGAGACCACCGGAATAGCATCATTAAGCTAGACAAGAAAATCGCTTATCAGCGCCCCTGTGCCTCGAGGTACACTCCAGAAAAAGATGTCTTCCTGGATGAGATTTTCCAGCTCATCGGAGTGGAACGAGTGAAGAGGAGATATGACCGTGAGACTGCTCTCTGCTGCACTGGCCCATTGATAAACGTCAACAGAGAGCGGGCTATTCAGATACAGACGAAAAATATCGAAGATGCAATCGCTTCTGGTGCTGATGCTCTGGTTACCCTCTGCCCCATGTGTGACCGTGTACTGAGGCGGCCGACGTCCGAGCGGGGCTTGAACAAAATTTATATCACCGACCTCTGCCGCATGGCATTGGGCGAAGAGGCATTTCCAGGATAGATTACTCTTTCTCCCCTTGTCATTCTTTCTCCCATTGTCATTCTGAGCGTAGCGAAGAATCTCCTGTAGATTTTGCTTCTTCTATTGTAGCTATCTTTTTCCGTACCAGCTCAGCCAATGTTGACACTATCCATAGTTGAGAAGCTCGATTATGTCCGTCCCCTCCATGGAGTTCATTCGCCTATGATGGCGACGACAGGCAGATGGTCGGAGGCAGTGCTTAGTGGTACCTGGATATCTCCTATCTGTAGGTCGGGTGATATTAAGATGTAGTCTATGCGCTGGTGTGGATTGTCTGAGGTGAAAGTATATGCTAGATGGGGGTCCATCACATTTCCAGTGTCTATAAGCCGGGCTCTCTGTAACATGAGTATCTCTGGGTCTTTAGGTCCCGCATTTAGGTCGCCTAATAATACGGTGCGTTTGCCGTCGATACCGGCCATGAAGTCGATGATGGTTCTGGCTTGAAGCTGGCGAATTTCGGTATCGCCCTTGAGGTGGTGAAAATGGGTAGCGATGACTTTCAGTTTTTCACCATTGCCCAGGTCTATTAGTGCTGTGATGAAGCCGCGTGGTATGAGCAGGTCGCGAGGGGGTAAGTCATGCCGGGAGTAAGCCAGGATGGGATAGCGGCTTAAGATAGCATTACCCCAGAAGGGGTCGGCTGTTGGTCCAAAAATATAGGGCATCTGCAATCGCTGAGACAGCCACAAAAGCATGTCCACCCGCCCGCTGACCACCCAGCCTCTGGATACTTCTTGTAGGGCGACGATGTCGGGATTGTTACTTTCAATCGTTTGGGCGATGGCTTCTAAGTCCAGTTTACCTTTTGTGTTGAAGCCGTTGTGTAAGTTGTAGGTCATAATGCGGACAGGAAAACCTTCGCCGTTGACTGCTGCCGGTGCTCGCCAGGCAATTGCCATGCCCAGGGGTAGAACCAGAAGAATTAGGGCCAGCGCCGGTACCGCCCATAGTTTGAGATTTGCTTTTGTCTCCTGTGGTAGGACAACTGTTGCACCAAGGGCGCAGATTGCTATGATGAAGCCGGCTATGGGTTCCAGCAGAGTATTATTGTAGGGGAGGCTGATATCATAGACCGCATAGTAGGCAAAGATGAGAATCAGGAATATTGCCATGCCAATGCCATTGGCAATCCAGATGCCGGAGCGCTGTGTTTTACCTGTGCTGGTGGTGATGCCAGTTATTATCATCACGATAAGCACTGATATCAGCACCTGTCCGATTAGAAACAGCAGAGCTATTAATGCTGCTGGCTTTTGGTAGGCGAATATTAGAGCTGCGGTCAGGAAAATGCCAGTGCCTAATGCCCAGGGCCATAAGGTGCGCCAGTTCCTACTTAGAAGCCAGGTGGCGGCGACGATGCCGACCAGTTGAGCTATTAGTGTCATCCCGAAGGCTAGCGGCAGTGGCCAGTTGGTCAACGTTGCCATGCGGGGTATGTTTTGGAAGCCCACCAGTTCAAGGAATAAGAAAGGCCCGATGGCTGCCCAGGTTAATGACCTGGAAATGGAGATGCCGGTGGTGCTGGTTGGTGCTGCTACACTGTCTTTATTTGTGAGCGCAATACCTATTAACAGCGCCAGTTGTATTATTACCAACAGCAGTGTCAAGAGCACCGGCAGTGGTTCTACCTGCCAGATGGTGTCGTAGGTGCCGAAGGCGCCGTTGATGGCAGTATCCAATGCCAGGCCGCCAAGAAGTCCCAAGACAAAGTGAGGGATGGCTGAATTGCCTTGAAGTCGTGCGTTCTCTAGGCGAGCTGGCAGGAAGATGGCGAATAATATTGTTCCTACTATTGCCAGGCTTAAATTAAAAAGCGGCTCGCCCCACCAGACCTGCGTAAATAATCTCATTATGCCCAGTCCGACGGCGGTGATTACTATCAGGCGGCGGTTGCCTGCAAGTCGACCTAGTGGGCCGGCAAGAAAGCCACCGATGATAAAGATGGCGAATCCAACCAGTCCAAGTTGAATTGCACCCCAGCCCATCCGGTCGCCGAGTGTCCAGAACATGCCTGGCACCAGTACTCTGAGCATCTGCATGCCGAACAAGACTGTAAGCGCGGTGAGAGTTAGCTCGGTTAGTAGTGGTCGAGCTGCCAGCCATTCAGCAAATATGGATATTTTGTCCTTTTTGGTTTTAGCTTTTGCTTTACGTCTGATTGCTTTTACTTTTGTGGACACAGCTTTTGCCTCGATGGTTTATCGCTATTATTTATTTGTGTGTTGACTCAGCCTGTTTACTGCGGTCGGCTTTTTGGAGACATATGATACGGACAAGGAATCTGGCTGTCAAGAATTGTATGATGAGGGATTGTTTATTGATTGGCTCCCGAGGTAGGATTCGAACCTACGACCAAGCGGTTAATCCCGACCCTGTCGGGACTCTACTCACTGAGCTATAAGAGCTTGGAGAACCCTTTTGCTTTTAAGGCCTTTAAGATGTCTTTCTCGGCTTATAGCTTCTGACCTAGTGTCGAATTGCTCACTATAGACTAGTTTCCATGGTCGGTGACTTTTTGTGGAGAACACTTTGCCGTCGTTATGTCTTTGTAGACGGAGTTTAAGATTAGAGGTCTGTCCTATATAGAATCGGCCGTGTGGGTTGAGCAAGATATAGACGAAGAACTGCATTAATAAAAACCTTTGGCTCCCGAGGTAGGATTCGAACCTACGGCCAAGCGGTTAACAGCCGCCCGCTCTACCACTGAGCTACTCGGGAATAACCATGCTTGAGGATTGCTGAGTAGCCTGTCCAGGCCACTGGTCAATCTGCGGTAGATATTATAGCATCGTGCCTTTGGCGACGACAACAGCCTTAGCTTTTTAACTTCACCTCGGCAAGGCGGCTGTAAACAGCTCCGCCGGGCAGGAGCTGGCTTCTCATCAGGTTGAGGCTGCTCACCATTACCTTATAATTAACTTCAACAGGTGTCTTCATCACCAGCTCGCCGAAATCGCGCCGGTCTTGAGGTGAAACCCCTTCCCGCAGCCGGGCCAGGGTCAAATGGGGAGTGAAGGCACGCGTTTCTTTGGTAAAGCCCAGTGGGACAAGACCGTTGTCAATACGCTGTTGCCAGGCTACCAATTTCTCCATCTCCCCTCTAATGCCTAACCAGAGGACACGCGGTTGCTTCAAATTAGGAAAAGCCCCCACTTCGGCGATTTCTAGCTGGAAGGGGCTGACTCCCTGGCTGGCTTGTTCCATAACCCTGGTTACCTGGGATACTTTTTGGGGTGATATATTGCCCAGGAATTTTAGTGTAAGGTGGATGCCTGCTGGTGCCACCCATTTCACAAAGGTATGCTCTGGCAGCTTTAACTCCTTCTGCAGCCGATATAGCCCTGATTTGACCTCTTCAGGTAGCTCGATGGCGATAAAAGACCGGATTTGCTCGTTGCTCAAAGTTTCCACTGCTCCTGGCCAAACCGATATACTGAACTATAAAGATAACAGCTTTCGGGCATTGCCTCCAAGAATCTTATCTCTGCCCTCCTGGATCAGCTTGACGGATTCAATCTGGTCTATTATCCGTCTCGGTGACAGTAGGGGATAATCGCTGCCGAAGAGGATTTTGTCGCTGCCTATTATATCAGCCATCTGTTTGAAAATCTGTGGTTTGTACAGAAATGGGGTGGCTGCAGTATCGAAATGGACGTTTTTGAGTGCCTTTTCTACCTCTGGCATCAAGGCGTAAAAAGGCAAACCGCCGCCCCAATGAGCGCAGACCAGTTTCAAATCGGGAAAGTTTAAGATTAGAGGATAAATGAATTCAGGAGTGATAGTACCTTTGCCGAAATATTGATGTCCCACCGGCTCGGAGGCATGGGTGAGGAAAATTAAGTCGTGTTTAATAGCCGCCTCCATCACAGGTTTCATTACTTTATTGTCCTTGAAGTCAAAGCCTTGCACATCCGGCCTCATCTCACCGATGCCTTTAGCTCCGTTCTGGGTACAGCGCTCCAGCTCTTTGATGGCTTTATCACCGGCCAAAGGCTGGATGGCACAAAAGCCGATGAGCCGCTTGGGGTAACGGGCAATAGCTTCCAGAATATAGTCGTTTGTCTCGACACAAAGCTCGTGGCTCGTCCAGCCCAGATTGAGGATAACCGATTTATCGATTTCATATTCATTCATAGCGGAGATAAGCTCATCAGCCGTAACCAGCTTGGCTTTGGGTTCAGCATAGAGCAGGGAAAAGCAGGCATCACGACCGAGGTATTTGGCACGTCTTTCCTTTATCGCGGGTGGCACGACATGGGTATGGAAGTCTACAATCATCCCAAGCATTATAGATGACCAACCTCATATTCTCAACCAAGCTATATAGAGGTTGCTTATTGATGTAGTGCGTCCCCCGCCTTGCGGGGCGGGCTAGCCTCGCTATGGGAAAGCGACCCTAAAGGGTCGCACTACATTTTTGTTATTGCGAGACATTCGTTATCGCGTCATTCTGAGCCAAAGCCCTGAGCGTAGCGAAGGGGCGGCGAAGAATCTCACAACAGTTGTAGGGACAGACCTTCAGGTCTGTCCGCCATTTTTACCCCGGACAGGTCTAAAGCGAGGGGTAGCCTAGAGCATCCGCTCTAGGCTCGATTGGAGCCGATGCTCCAATCTACCCGGGAGTTTTTCCTCTGTCATTGCGAGTCCTTCCGCTGAAGAACGTGGCAATCCCCAAAAATCAAAGCCCCAAAATTAAAAATAAAAATGACGAATGAAACAATCAGCCCAAATATAGACAATGTATATCTAACTAGCCTATAATTAGAAATCCATCAGGGCATCAACGGCATGGCTGATTCACAGACAAAAGCTAAATTCAATTTATCTACCCCCGAGCTTGATAAGATGGCTAAACAACTGCGCCGGCATGTCATTACCATGATAGCCACGGCCGGCAGCGGGCATCCCGGCGGCTCTCTTTCTGCCGCCGATATTGTCACTGCTCTTTATTTCAAGGTTATGCACCATGACCCCAAAAACCCACAGTGGCCTGACCGTGACCGATTTATCTTGAGCAAGGGACATGTCGCCCCTGTTCTCTATGCTGCCCTGGCTGAATGCGGCTACTTCCCCGTTGAGGAGCTGTCTACTCTGAGGAAATTGGGCAGCCGCCTTCAGGGACACACCGATAGAACGCTCACCCCGGGCGTAGAGATGTCAGCCGGCTCTCTGGGGCAGGGCTTGTCTTTCGGCATCGGCATTGCTCTGGCTGCCAGGCTCGATAAGCGAGATTATCAGGTATATGTCCTGCTCGGTGATGGAGAATGTGAAGAAGGGCAGGTGTGGGAGGCGGCCATGTTTGCCCCTCACTTCCAGATAGATAATTTAACGGCTATTGTTGACAACAATGGACTGCAGCTTGACGGCCGGTGCTGTGAAATCATGGAACTCCAGCCGCTGGCCGATAAGTGGCGGGCCTTCAACTGGCATGTCATTGAGATAGACGGGCATGATATGAGCCAGATTTTGTCGGCTTTGACAGAAGCCAGGGAAACGAAGGGAAAGCCGACTGTTATCATCGCCCATACAGTTAAGGGGAAGGGCGTCAGCTTTATGGAGAACAACGTGGACTTTCACGGCAAGGCACCCACTGCACAGGAGGTTGAGATTGCCTTAAAGGAGCTGGCATGACTGCTTATGCCGATTTGTCTACCAGAGAGGCTTACGGCAAAGTCCTGGTGGAGCTGGGCAGTGAGCACGAGGACATTGTAGTTCTTGATGCTGACCTGTCCCGCTCGACGATGACCAAATACTTTGCCGAGAAATTCCCGGAGCGGTTTATCCAGTGCGGTTTGGCAGAGCAGAACATGATGAGCATTGCTGCCGGGCTGGCGGCAACGGGTAAGATACCGTTTGTCAGCACCTTCGCTGTCTTTGCTGCCTGCCGCTGCTTCGACCAAGTGAGGGTCTGCGTCGCTCAGCCGAAGCTGAACGTGAAGGTTGTAGCTACTCATGGCGGCATCACCGTGGGTGAAGATGGTGCTTCACATCATGCCATCGAAGACCTGGCGCTATATTGCTCACTGCCAGGTTTTAGTGTCGTCGTTCCTGCTGATGCTATCGAGACCGTTGAGGCGGTAAGAGCTGCTGTAACTACTGAAGGCCCGTTTTATGTCAGGCTTGGCCGTCCCAAGTTCCCGCCAGTTTACACCGAAGGCTACCGCTTCAATTTAGGCAAAGCGGTGACAATGCGGGAGGGCAAGGATGCCACCGTTATCGCCTGTGGCATAATGGTGTCCAAAGCCGTGGAAGCGGCTAATTCGCTGGCGTCGCAGGGCATAGACTGTCGGGTGCTCAACATGCCTACTTTGAAGCCGCTGGATGAAGGGGCAATTATCGAGGTAGCTACACAGACAGGGGCTATTGTGGTTGCTGAGGAGCATTTGCTTCATGGTGGTCTGGGCAGCCGGGTGGCTCAGGTAGTAGCCAGAGAAAAGCCGGTGCCCATGAGCTTCATTGGCATTAAAGACGTCTATGCCAAATCAGGCAAGCCCGACGAGCTACTCCAGAAGCACGGCCTCACCGCCGAAGCCATTGAGCAGGCGGTGAAGGCGGTCGTGGCGAAGAAAGCCAAATAGTAGGCCAGTGTGGACAGTTCCTGCTCTCGTGTTTGAGAAGAAGCACTTTGTAAAATATGTCCAGCATTTATTAACCTCTCATCCATCCTCTAAACAAGGCGTTTTTTCGTAGAGTGTTAGGATTGACAAATTCGTAAATTACTAATATAATAATTTCGTATAGTAGTTATTGAGGGCAGCAGTGAATATTGCTCGGACAGTCAGGTTTCAGAAAGCCTGGAAAGAACTGAACGAAGGTGAGAAGGAGCTAGCGAAGAAGGCGCTGAGAAACATGGCATCAGACCTGCGATATCCTGCTCTCAGAGTAAAAAAGATGAAAGGAGCCGAAGGTATCTGGGAAGCCAGAGTAAGCCAGACACTGAGAATTACTTTCCAGATTCAAGGGGGCACAATCATATTGCGTAACATCGGACGTCACGATGAGACATTGGAACGACCGTAGGAGGTGATGAAGATGCCAGCATATAGCAAGGTTACAAGACATGGACAAATTACTCTTCCGTCATCTATACGTAAGGTGTTGGGGATTGAGGAGGGTGACCTGATAGAAATCGAGGTAATGGGTGAGAGAGCAGTACTCATGCCGAAGAAATTGGTAGATAAAAGCCAAGCCTACTTCTGGACTAAGAGGTGGCAAGATGGAGAAAGAGAAGCTGACGAAGATATAAAAGCGGGGCGAGTCGGGGCTTTTGACTCGGTCGAAGAACTTATTAAGGACTTAGAACAAGAATAATACCTCTTTTCTTTGGACATGGGCTAAACATGGTGGCCTGGGTAGCCGGGTAGCTCAGGTGGTAGCCAGAGAAAAACCGGTGCCCATGAGCTTCATCGGCATTAAGGATGTCTACGCTAAGTCAGGCAAGCCCGATGAGCTCCTCCAGAGACATGGCCTCACCGCCGAAGCCATTGAGCAGGCGGTGAAGGCGGTTATGGCGGGGAAGTTCGGGAGATAGTGATGCCCGAGCAGGCTAGGATTGGAACTGGCCGTAAACGTAATGCCGAGAGCTTTTAAAAGGTCATTTATCCTCATTCCTGGCTAAAAGAGTAGCTAGCATCTATATCATGAGATTAGATGGGCGTGAATCTATAACCATGCTACCATCTATTTAAACTAGCATTGCGCCGCAATTCGTACAGAATCTGGATGAAGGATCAACAATGGCTCCGCACCTAGGGCAGGTAGACGCTAGGCTAGTGCCACAAGCCCCACAAAATTGGTAACCTGAAGCATTTTGCGAACCACAATTAGGACATATGGAGTCCTTGGTGCAGTCCCTGGACTTGCCGCCCCTTTGCTTATAATGCTCCTCATCCCTCTTCATTTCTTTGTCTAGCTTTTCCTCCAACTCTTCCAACTCCAGCTCTTCTTTCGTCGTTGTCAGGACTCGCCAACTTCCGAAGATAGCAAGACCTCCGCCACAGACCATTATGAACCAACCTACTATTGGTCCAATTTGCCAACCTGCAAATACAGAAAGGCCACCAACAAGCAAGGAAAGTAAAGCACCTAGCAAGCGCATAATTCCACCTATTTTGATGCAAGCGTCAGTGACCTTAATGGTAAGCCAAAAAGCACCAGCAAATGGCAGCAAGATTAACCAACCTAGACAAAAGTGCATCTAATACCTCCGCTGAGTATAGATTCGTTAAACTAGGCTTACCAACGTTCCTTTATATCAGCTCTTAAATCAGACGGTGATAAATAATAGTAGCCGTGCAGATATTTCAGAAATTCGCTCTCTGGAGAGTTAATAAAGTAAGTTTCACCGTTTGTGGTTTCAACTATAAAGATTACTCCTCCAGCAGCTCCTCGGTAGAAGACGAGTAGCCAAACATGGTTACATTCTGCAAAGCTCTCATTATCTAGCTCGAGGTTTCCTGCTACGATTACCGAAACTATCTTCTTTTTGTACAGTGTATTCCAGATGCCAACTGCCATATCATTGCAGTCAAATTCACCTTTGATGTACTGGTGATTTGCATAATAGGATTTATTCTCGTAATAGATCGTCTTGAAGAGTTTAACGACATCCCAATCTGAATTCCAATATCGGGGATTCTTTATTATATCTGTCGGGTACAAGTTGTGACTTGGAGCGGATGGTGGTATTAGCTTGCTCGGACTGGTGGTAGGCTGTAGTGGAGGAGTGAGGGTGTTTTTCTGAAAAGATGTATCATAAACGAAGTATGCTCCGACAATGAGGAGAATGATGCCTATTAAGCCAAGGCAACCTATAAGCCATGAACTTGTCTTTTTAGGCTCTTTTCCTGGCTGTCTATAACCGTAATTCCATTGTTGCTGGGGATGTTGGTAGACAGGTGGAGGCTGTATCTGTTGCGTTGGCCAATTTAGTTGCGTTCCACAGTTCGTACAGAATCTACTGCCGAAAGCAACCGGGGCACCGCACCTCGGACACTGATACCACTGCTGCATCTTACCCCATCTCCTGCTTATTCCAACCACAACTGAGTGTCTAGTCCAATTATACACTCACCAAGACTGAAAGAGAATACATCTAGTGCCCACTTGAGAGAAAAGTAACCAGGCTTAATAGTAAAGGACTAACAGCTTTTTACTATATGCCGATGGAGGGACTCGAACCCAGGCATCGTTGAGGACAGCTTGGTGTTTGCGGCAGACTGCCGCGGGCTAGATGGTTCAGCCGCCGCCGAAGCCTACCTTGACCTCCTCTCCGCTGACCAGAATAGGCACTATGGACTTGCCGCCGGATAGGCGCATGACCTCTTCTACAGCCTTGGGGTTATCTTCAGTGTTGATTTCCTCATAGGGCACGCCGCGCTCCGCTAGGTCCTGCCTGGCGGCAGCGCAGTAGGGGCAGCCGGGCTTGGTGTAGATGGTGACCTTCTGCGGTGCTGTAACAACCTTCCGCCTCTCGTCCAGCTCGTAGAGCTTCTCTAGGACGAACTGAACGTAGTGGTCGCATTTCTCTTTCCAGATTCCAGATTCCTGGAACTCCTGGTAGCCACCGGGTTTGGAGAAGTCTATGCCAATCAGGTCAAGGCAGATGATAGTACCGAACCTCTCGGTGAAACTCCTGACTACTTCGCTGGCATCCTGGCGGGCATCGAGCCGTGCCTGCTTTGTTTTCTGCTTGTCTTCCGGGGGACAGCGATGGTGCAGCCCGAGGCACACTGCCGCAGCAGATACAGCGCCGCAGGGCGCTTGCTGCTGTCCACCTATGCCGCCGGTGAAAGCGATGCCTGACCACAGCAGGTCTTCATCGCCCAGTTCGTAGGCTTCCCACATAACTTGCAGGACCGCTGGGCCTCAGTGATAGCCGCGGTGCATGAGCTGCAGAGCGCGTTCCTTAGCCTCTTGTAACGACATTTTAAGTGCCATTGTTCCATCCTCCTTCAGCGTTCTGGGTGAGATTATGCAATAGTGGCTATGTTAATACCCATGCCCGCTTGTGTCAAGGCTTGCATGAGGCAGAAGACACAAATGCTGGAACATTGCTTGCGTCGAAAGAAAAAAGGCGGAGCTTGGAGTGCCGAGGGAGGGACTCGAACCCACACCTCCTTGCGGAGAGCGGATTTTAAGTCCGCCGCGTCTGCCATTCCGCCACCTCGGCAAGAAAGTGAGCAAAAAGTGGAGGCGGCGAGCGGATTTGAACCGCTGCATAGGGGTTTTGCAGACCCCCGCCTTAACCACTTGGCTACGCCGCCTTAAGTTTTTTATGGAGCGGAAGACGAGATTCGAACTCGCGACCTTCTCCTTGGCAAGGAGACGTTCTGCCAGCTGAACTACTTCCGCACGTTTTTCTATTATATCAAAAAATTGTTTAACAACACCCTGTGTCATTCGGAGCCAGATTTTTCGGTCGCTCCGCTTCAGATTCTTCTCCCCGATTGCATCGGGGCTCAGAATGACAGGGAGTAATGGTGCCGAGGAGGAGATTTGAACTCCTACGGGCTTACGCCCACCACCCCCTCAAGATGGCGTGTCTACCTATTCCACCACCTCGGCACTTAGCGCACATTATGGCAGGGGCGGCAGGACTCGAACCCGCGACCTGCGGTTTTGGAGACCGCTGCTCTACCAACTGAGCTACACCCCTATGTTGCTAAATTTCAAGTACCAAGTACCCCTGGGGCGATTCGAACGCCCGACACGCGGTTTAGGAAACCGCTGCTCTATCCTCTGAGCTACAGGGGC
>VGNY01000048.1 GCA_016865895.1 Chloroflexota bacterium
TAATCAACGCCTTCAAATCAAAGGGATACACCGTGGCTATGACAGGGGACGGAGTCAACGACGGGCCGGCGTTGAGGTCAGCAGACATCGGAATAGCTATGGGCATCAAAGGCACCGACGTAGCTCGCGAAGCGTCGGATATGGTCCTTACCGATGACAATTTTGCTTCCATAGTCTCCGCAGTTGAAGAAGGCCGAATTGTATTCAGCAACATCCGCCGCTCTGTTTTCTACCTGTTGAGCACCAACATGGGCGAGCTTTTTGTATGGATAGCAAGCATCTTAGCAGGCATTCCCCTTCCAGTGGTAGCTGTTCAAATTCTCTGGATAAACCTGGTCACCGATGGTGTCTGCACCATACCTTTAGGTCTGGAACCTAAGCACAGTAATGTCCTCGAAGAGCCACCACGCCATCGAAAAGCCGGAATCGTCTATGCCGGGATGTTGCTCAGAATTGCATTTGTAGCCCTGTTTATGTCAATGGGGACTTTGTGGCTATTCAAGTGGGAGCTACCGAAAGTAGGATTGGAAGAAGCCCGGACTATCGCCTTCTGCATTCTGGTGGCTTTTCAGTGGTTCAACGCCCTGAATGCCCGCTCTGACAGCCAGTCCGTTTACAAGCTGGGATTGCTCAGCAATCGGTGGTTGATAGGCGGAATAGGGGTGGCTATTCTGCTCCAGATGATGGTGGTCTATGTGCCTGCTTTCCAAACGTTGTTCTATACCGTGCCGCTTGGCATCGAGGACTGGGTAATCATCATCCTGGTTGCTAGCAGCATCCACGTCGCCGAGGAACTGCGCAAGGCAATTGCTCCTCGAATTTTCCGCTGGGGAAAATAGAAGGCAACATAACTGTAGGGCACCTGACGGACAGTCATTAAAGGAGGCATAATATCATGGCCTGGTTAATTCTATCTCTGGCTATCCTTCTGGAAATCTGCGGTACCACCTGCATGAAACTGTCGCAGGGCTTCACCAGGCTGGTGCCGTCCATCTTGATATTCGTATTCTACGCCCTTTCCTTCGTCTCTTTCACCTTTGCGCTGCGGCGCATAGACCTGAGCTTCGCCTATGCGGTGTGGGCCGGAATAGGCGTGCTAATCGTTGGCACAATTGGCATTCTGTACTTCAAGGAACCTGTCTCCGCCCTCAAAATTGCCTCGATGGTGCTGATAGCCGTCGGGGTGGCAGGCTTATACGGCAGCGACATTTTACTTCGCTAATCGCGGAGGAGAATGACGCGAAACTGGCAAAATGTAGGGACAGGTAAACAGGTAAAAATGTAGGGACATACCTTAAGGTCTGTCCGCTGCGGGCGGGTTTGAAAACCCGCCCCTACATCTTAGTAACGGTTGCCCCGCGCCTGCCGGCAATCAACATACCCACCACAATGCCCAGCGCACCAACCAGCACCCCCACCACCAGCACCTGAAGCGGACCCCAGCCGCCTGTCTGTGGAGTTGGAGTCGGGTATGGATAGGGATATGGAGGTTGTGGATAGGCTGGCTGATAGGTAAAACGCGCCACGTGGCTGGCCCAGGCGCCCGAAGAAAACAGCCACATCTTCCAGGTATGCTGACCTATTGGTTCGGATGATTCTGGGTGAAATGGCCCAAAGGTCCACGAGCCGGCGCGGTTCAGGTAGTGCCGATAGATGAGCCAGTGCGGGGAAAGCCCGCTGCCAGGCGGATAGTACTCTGCCAGGTAGAAATACCCCGGAGAGCTTACCTGGACTGTCAAATAAAACGGCTCGTCTCCAAACTTGGTCCTAACCTGCCCATCTTCGCCAACAAAATAGGCGTTATGTATATAGGGAAGTGCCATTGAAGATGACGGTGGCGGATAATAGGAACTGCTGCACTCGGATTTCACCCCGGCAGGCATCATGGGCTGTCCGCCTTCTTCCGGCGGATTCCAGGCCTGGTCGGGGTCGCTGGGCGGCTGCGGATTCTGGGCAAAGGCTGTCCCCGCCATAACTGCCAGCGAGGCCACTGCCAGCATAGCAGCCAGGGCAACCAGGGCAATTCGGTGTGTTCTCATCGCTCTCCTCCTTAGGGGCATTTCTAAAAGAAAGAACGCCAAAAGGAGCAAATGGTTTAGGGCTAACGCTTCCGCAGCAACAGCCTTACCTGCCCAATGCATCTTGAAAACCATAGCGCTGCATAGTAGTATTGAGCCTGGGTCGTGCTAGACGGGGAACTAGCGGTGCCCTGTACCCGAGATCCGCTATAGCGGGGTTGAATTCCGATTTAGAGGTTTTTGTCTTTCAGGACTGCTCCGGTCAAGTGGCGTTGAGGGCTGGGTCTTGCGCGGCGGAGGGCTACAAACCCCGTCAGGTCCGGAAGGAAGCAGCGGTAAGTAGCTTTACTCCGGGTGCCGCAAGGCTACCTGGTCGGAGCTGGCTAACCGGCGTAAGCTGGAGGGCAAAATCGACGGTCGGTGCACGACCCATATGAATGAAACGCAGGGGGGCTGAATTATGGACTTAAATCTGGCTGGCAAAACCGTTATCGTCACCGGCGGAGGCTCTAACATCGGCCGCTCCATTGTCCTCACCTTCGCCGCCGAAGCGGCAAATATCGTGATTGCTGATATGGACTCAGCCCAGGGTCAAAAGGTAGCCAGAGAAGCGGATGCCCTGGGCGGCAAAGCCCTTGCCATGAAAACCGATGTTACCGACCCCGAATCAGTGGCTGCCATGGTCAAGAAATCACTGAAGGAGTTCGGCAAGATAGACGTCCTGGTCAATAACGTGGGTGGCACCGTAGACCAGCTATTTATTGAAAAACCCAGAGCCGACATGGAAAAGGACGTCAAACTCAATTTCTGGGGCTTCATAAACACCACCAGGGCTGTGCTGGACCACATGGTCGAACGGAAATACGGCAAGATTATCAGCATCGGCTCCGATGCCGGCAGGATGGGCGAGTACAGGGAGGCTGTCTATGCCGGATGCAAGGGCGGCATTATCGCCATGTCCAAATCGCTGGCGCGGGAGCTGGGACGGTTTGGCATAAACATAAACGTCGTCTGCCCCGGCCTTACCGTCCCCGAAAGCCCTGAGCAAACCGGCGAGCTCAGCATGTGGAAAGGCCCGATGGCTCAGGCGTTTACCCCTGAGCTCAGGGAGAAGGCAGCCAGGGCTTACCCCCTGCGACGCATAGGCAAGCCGGAAGATGTCGCCAGCATGGTTGTCTTCCTGGCATCTGATAGGGCAAGCTTCATAACGGGGCAGACCATCAGCGTCAGCGGTGGCTACACTATGATATAAGGAGGCTATCTCACATGAAAGCTATTGATACGCATGTTCACCCCAGCACTGCCGCTTTCGACCGTAAGCGCATGTGGGGAGCAGAGGTTACGGAGTACATCTCCAGGTATTACGGCGTCGAGTACCAGGTGAAAACAGATGAAGAGATGGCGCAGGACTTCAGGGAGCTTGACCTGAAGGCTCTCCTCATAGGCTGGGACACGGAGAGCGTCACCGGCATGGATACCAGCAGCACCAATGACGAAGTTGCCAGGCTGATTAAAAAGTTCCCCGATGTCTTTATCGGCGGCTGGGCTATGATTGACCCTTGGAAAGGGAAAGCAGCCATAAACGAATTGGAAAGGTGCGTGAAAGAGCTGGGGCTGATGGGCTTGAAATTCCAGGGCGCCCTCCAGGCTTTCTTCCCCGATAACAGGCGCTTTTACCCGCTCTACGAAAAATGCGTGGAGCTGAACATACCTGTCTCCTTCCACACCGGCACCACCGGCGCCGGGGCTGGGATGCCCGGTGGCGGCGGGATAAAATTGAAATACACCCGGCCCATCTACATAGACGATGTGGCTGCGGACTTCCCCGAACTGACCATCATCATGATTCACCCCGCCTGGCCCTGGTATGAAGAGCAAATCGCTGTCCTGCTTCACAAGGGCAACGTCTATGCCGACCTCTCCGGCTGGGCGCCAAAATACTTCCCCGAAGTCATCCGCAGAGAGGTAAACGGACGATTGCAGGACAAATTCATGTTCGGCTCTGACTACCCGGAGATTCCCCCGAAGCGCTGGCTCCAGGAATTCGAAAGCGGCGGCTACAAGCCGGAGGTCGTGGAGAAGGTGCTCTACAAGAACGCCCAGCGCATTCTAAAACTCAAGATTTAAGGCTGTCCCCAAACCCCAGAACAACGCCATTCCCGTAGTGGGTTTTCAAACCTGCAACTGCTGCTTGCTGCCCATCGCCTGTCCACCGTAGTCAACTCACACAAACACGCCCCCCTCGCTGAACAGAATGACGGAAAGTTTGAAAGATTAGAAGTATGCATAGTCTCTCGACACAACAATGTTGACTTCTAAAATATTTCAGTGCTACTATTGCGACAGCGCAACTCTCTGGTTCCTATGCTTAAGGAGAGGAATATATGTCATTGCTTGATGATTATGTTAATGTAGCTGAGGCTGCTATTATTCTCGGTATTCACTGGGAGACTGTAAAGAGATTGTGCCGCGAGGGGCGTATTCCAGCGGAGAAAGTCCATAACACTTGGCTTATTCGTAAGGATAAACTTGAGTGTTTTGCAGCTACTTACACCGATCCTAGGCGGGGCAAGAGAAAGAGGAAAGTAAATCAGGAACTAAAATAAGAATGAGCACACCAGTAAGATATCCACATCTTCACCTGATAGATTGGCCTTTCCGTGTAGTTCCTGATGAGAGTTCTTGCTCTTTTATGGCTGATAGAACTCGCCTAGCCACGGAGATAAAAGCTCTGTTGAGAAATCTATCTCGTCAACCGATATCTAGTATGCATTTGATGTGGGCATGGTTTGGATCTGGCAAGACCCATGCTCTAAGGCATATCGAGTATTTGTGTCATAAGGAATTTGTCAATATCACGCCAATATATGTTGAATTTCCAAAATCAGCAAGGAATTTTCTAGATATCTACAGAACGTTCATTACAGGCATCGACTTGGAGGTACTTAGCAATGCCTATCTTGAGGTATTCACGAGTCCTGTCAAAGACAAAATATCAAAGGAGTTGAACCTCGATTTTCACGATTTGTCCAATGCATTGATGTTTCTCTATTCAGGGAATAGTGAACAACAGGAGACAGCTATCAAATGGTTGCGAACTGAATGCAGGGAGAAGCAAGTTCTAAAAAGTATAGGGATCTCTAAACCAATTCAGACAGTTGAGGATGCTATTAGGATAATCACTTGGATAATTCGCATCATAAACATGGGTGGTGCATCTTCTGGTGAAATTTGCAGGGTTCTGTTCATGTTGGATGAGTATCAACGTGCGGGAGGGCTTAGAAAGCCATCCATGGACGAAGTAAACGGATGCTTGCATTCGATTTTTAACAGATGCCCAAATGGTTTTTCATTGATAATATCCTTTTCCGGATATCCGGAAGGTAACAGACTTCCCGCCTGGCTATCACCAGAGATAAGGGATCGCCTTGATAAGAAACCATTACTACTTCCGCCGTTATCAGAAGACGAAGCGTTGGTGTTTATCAAGGATATATTGGAGCATTTTAGGAATCCTTCTTCGACTATTTCAGAAGCGTGTTTCCCTTTTACAGAGGAATCTGCCTACGCCATAGTAAAGATGATACAAACCAAGAAAGGCAAGCGACAGGATGAACCCAAGCCCCGAACCATAATGCATTTTTCCAACTTGGTTTTGCAGGAAGCAGAGCCTCTGATTGAACGCGGTGCGTTAAAAATAATAGATGGTGATTTTGTATCCAACGTATTACATGGCATAAGCCTAACAGAGGAGGATTAGTGGCACCTATAGTAAGCGAAATAGTTGGGCAAAAAGGGGTATACCCCTTCCTTAACAAGATATCTCAAATTGGAGATGTAGTTACAAATACAAAATTGGACGAGTTGATAGCCCAGTCTGATATGAATGGTTTGTTGTTTTCTGAACTCGCAAATGCAGGGCTTTTTATTCCTACAGACGAAGGATTCTATATCTCAACGCTAGGGAGAAAAATTGTCGTTTTATTAAAAGGCATCAATAGCGATAGCACTATCATTGACGTATTCAATGAATTGAACTCTTTACAGCCGGAATTAAGGCCTTATGAACTTATTACTGAAAGTATTACCGATTATTTTATTGAAAGCATGGATAGACACTGCGATTTCATAAGGATTCGTATTTGTTCACCATGGATTAGGCTGTGTGATACACATTTAGAAAGACTTATATCGGCTGCAGCTAAAGCATCTCAAATGTACCATAACCTGCAGATTCTCGTAATAACGAAACCAAAAAAAGGATACAATAATTGGGGAGCTTCAATAAAAACATTCGAAACGTTAAAGAGTCTAGGAGCTGAAATAGTCACTAATGCTAGTCTACACACAAAACTTTATATCAGCGAACCTGGTCCTCAGGGAGGATCTCACTATGCCATCTTAGGATCCGAGAATCTAACTGGGAGGGGAAATATAGAATTAGCCATACGAATAGAACATGATAATGAAATTCTTAGAAAACTCAATTTGTATTTCGACGAAATCAAGGAAAGGTCTAATCCATTAAAGGAGGTGTGGTTATGACCAATACTGTTGCTGGATGGTTTGGGCTAAAAAGGTCGAACTTTATTTTGGATCCAAAAGAAGATGCGGATTTCTACGCACCCAGGACAGGGGTTGATATCCCCAAATTAATTGAAGGGATACAGGTGAATCTAGTTACTGAGCGGCCCCCTAAAAGATTCTTTTGGGGTATATACGGAGGCGGTAAAACCCATACCCTTTTTCACATAAGCCGGCAATTAGAGAAGTTTTTGCAGATTTATCCTGTTTATGTTGAATGCCCTAGTGTTCCGAGGAAATCCACGTTTATTCATCTTTATCACGATGGTATTATGGCGAGTATGGGGCAAGACTTTGTAATGGAAATGTTCAAGGACTTGATTGCTTCAATAGGAACGGTAAAATACGATGAGTTGCTAAGCAAACTAAAAGAAGTACTAGAAGATGAGGAGCTCTCTCGCGCCGTCGCCAATCTGTTAGGCGCACGTCCTGAAAAAGAACTAGCTTTCTGGAGGTATATATCTGGCGTAAGTGTTCCGGCGAGAGATCTCGCAGAGTTGAACTTGACCCAGGCTCTCGTTGATACCATACCGTCTAGATTAGCGAATATTGTGATAATCATAGGTAGAGTAGTCAAGATAACGAAGGGAAAAACCCTTGTATTAATATTGGATGAGTTAGATAGGCTTAAGAATGTAACAGATGAATATGGAATTTCAACGTATGAAGAGGCACTCCGGAAACTGGTAGATGAGAATCAAAGAGATGTTGCTCTAATACTCGGGTGCTCAGCAGTAAATACGAGGGAACTACCAGATATTATTGGCCTGGAAGCAGGTCCTATCTTATCACGGATAGGCTCGCAAAATATCATATCGATTACTGAGATATCAGCCAACGACGTAGATATTTTCATCAACCGGATCTTGGAGCACAGCGTGAATAGAAGTATTGCACATAAGAAAATAGGAGAATCTCAAAAAGATATGAAAGAAACACTGGACGTTGACACTTTTCCGTTTACAAAAGAGGCAATCGAAGCTTTGAAGGGAACCTTAAGAGGTACGATGACTCCGCGAGAGATTACGCAAAGGATGTCGGACGCTGCCGGTAAAGCTTTCCTATTGAAAAAACCTTTCATAACCAGCGACATCATTGGAGGCTGAGATGACAAATGCAATTCCTAACTTGACTTTTAGGATTGAGCCAGGCTATACATGTCCGCAAGAATTATCGTCACCAGAGTTTGTTTCTCAAAATATTATAGTCGGTGGCCTGCCTGCTGGTTCAGAATTACAAGCATTTTTTTTAGGTAAAGTTGCTGAGCACACAAGAGGGAAGAACGTATGGATCGATTACGAAGGTGCGCATGCAATCTACGTAATGGGCAAAAGACGGTCGGGTAAAACCTATACTTTAGGCGTGCTTTTAGAGGGGCTCGCTTCAAGTAGTTGGATTAGACAGGGGGCAAATAAGCAGGCAATGGTTTTACTTGATACTATGAACGTCTTTATTACAATGCCTCATAATATTGAAGATGTCTATGGAAGCAGCAGCAAATATTCTGCTGAATTAAAAAAGTGGGGCTTAGAGAAGGAGAATTATAATATCGTTCTCTTTTATCCTAGAGGGACTGCTCCACCACCTGAAGGAATAACAAGAGAAATTGCTATCAGGCCTGCCGACTTGTCAGGGGACGATTGGGCGGCTCTTTTTGGCGTAGATACTTATAGTGACCCAATGGGTCAACTTATTTCTGACCTTTATGAAAGGGTTGTACTAGAAGGGTATGAAGACTTGAAGGGGAATCGTATAAGCGCAAATTTGGAATACTCGATTGATGACCTCCTTGTCTGTATTGATAACTGCCAAGCTATAAATAGTGGATATCACCCGGATACAATCCGTGCAGTCCGTACAAGGCTTAAGGCTATAAAAAGGCTTCCAATTTTTTCAACAACAGGCGTAAATCTCAAGGAAGTTTTTAGTCCAGGACAAATCTCTGTTCTTTTGCTTCGAGATCTAGGACAAGAGCTTAGGTCGCTTTTAGTGGGAACTCTTGTAAAAAAATTAATAGAATTGCGAAGTATATCAGATAAATATGAAAGGCTTGCGGCGGTTCACTTGGAACATTCCAAGGCGTTGGAAGCACAAAATCAATATGAGGAAGCAAAAGAGGAGCATATTAAGTATCAGAAATACTTAAAAGAACTGCAGGACGGTTTACCACGGGGCTGGGTCATAATAGATGAGGCGCATAATTATATGCCAGCGAAGGGAATAACGCCTTCAGGAGAGCCCCTGAAGAAATATGTAAGTGAAGGTAGAAATCTCGGCTTGTCAATAGTTGTGGCAACACAAAACCCTTCGGCATTGGATCCATCTATTCGACGAAATGCGGATATATTAATTATTCATTCTATGAGCATGAGAGATGATATATCAACTGCTGATGGTATGATAAATACTTTTCTTCCAGATTCTTTCGAATTTAGATCAGAAAAGGTGTCATCAAGAGTTTTTGAACAACTAGTCCGAAGTTTACCGTTGGGATATGCGCTAGTATCAAATGATAGAGCTAATAGGGTATTTGTGGCGAAGATTAGGCCAAGGATAACCGTTCACGGCGGAGTAGAGTATTAGTGGAACCGCGCTTGATTTTAAAGACTCATACTGAGTCTTTAAGGCCAGGGAACTATTCTGTCCTGATTGCTAAGTGTACTTCACCTGACCGGAGTGCTTATCCAGAAACTGTTGAGAAAAGCTTGACGCAATTTTTCCCTAGCAAAAAAGGCAAAGAGGTCTCATCTATTGCCAAATATACCGTACTGTCGGCAACCTCTAAGAATCGCGGCTTCGGTTTTCTATTAGACAATATGATTTGGAGTTGGAAAGGTTACGTAATAAATACGGTACTTCATTTTTTAAATAAAAAGGAAAACAATGACTTTCCTGCCTTTGCCGAGTTAACAAATATAGAAAAGATTTGTTATCTACGCTTCTTCTTAGAAACTGAAGGGGCAATTATTCTGAAGCTGGCAGAAAGATTTTGCAGGACCGGAGAGCTGTCTTATCAATACCTTAAAGATGATATACAGAACATTTTTAAGGAAATATATCAGGAGTATATTGACATCGCTCCTGATTTCAGGGTACGTAGTAGAATCAAAGAAACGTTTGGAGGAATGAAGTTAAAACGCCCTTATGATGAGAGTACTCTAGCACATAAAATAAAACCCCATATTCAAGCGCTAGCCGACCTAGGCATCTTATCCGTCGAGAAAACAGATGTGGGATACACTTTTGATCCAGTTAGCGTTGGAGCGAGTTCGTCATTCTCCATTATCCATAGTAGGTTGAAGAACATTCAAAACATGGAGCACATGTTCTGCAACCACGATTATTTCCCTTTGATTGCAGAGCTTTATGGCTTAGTACCTATTCACTATTCGGAAAAGCATAGTGATTTGCTCAGGGAGACTATTTCATATGGGTACAGTGTTATGCGAAATAGCGTTACTCTCATGGCAGATATGGATGCGCTAATCGAGTGGAACTGTATAAAGATGCTATCTAAACACAATGTTATAGTAGAAAGGCGACATGTAGAAGATTTTTTTGCCCGTATTAGGAAAGAGCATCCCTCCAATATTAAATACCATGTCGATGGTAAGGGGAGGATTGCTTATCTGGTTTTTACAGAGCCCATATGAATGAAAACCAGTTTATTATAGAACGTGCTAGAAGTAGCCCTAACTATACTAAAATATGGTTGCGAGGCGACATTGATATGCAATTACGCCCCTTTGCTTATGTAAAACCTACTGACGTTCTTGAGTTTGCTCCGTCACTCAGTGGCTTCAAGGAAATATATAAGGTGTTTGAAGACAGAGCAACTGGAGAGCTCAAAAAGGTGAGATTACACCCACCCTATGAAAAGAAAGAGACAATCTATCTACCTCCTCATCAATTCGAAATAACATTTCGTGAAAGAAAAGACTCGGAAGACTGGGAAAGTGTTAAGTACCTGGAGAATTTCCATTATCGCGGTAAAGGCTTGAATAAGATAGTAGGAAGAAGGACGGTTCTACTTGCAGAAATAAAGGAATTTGGCATAGTTGGATTTGGCATTCTCTCTGCTTCGGTCGCAATTTCATCACCACGTTTTAAGCTATTGAATACTAACTTCACTGACCTAATGAGCAGTGGACTCATCAATCAAATAATTCGGATACCAAGGATTGTCATTCATCCGGAATTTAGGGGAGTGAATCTGGGCGTGCTAATGGCTAGGCACTTAGTTGACTATGCAAAAGAATATTGGGACATCAATCACTATGCACCCACAATGGTAGAAGTCATGGCAGCGATGACTGAATATCATAGTTTTTTTGAAAAAGCCGGGTTTGTAAGAGTTGGATATACTAAAGGTTATAAAGGTAAGGCAATTATCCCAAAGTACGGAACCGGTAGCTTTGCACCAAGAAACCCGACTCAGTATAGTTTTATGGAGAATCAAAAGCAAAAGCCTTACCTCGTATATCCGCTACATCCGGATATTGAAGAAAAGGTAAAACCTTATACCAATTCTGTATTAAGACACTTCTTGCCCAAACTGCCCAAATTAAAGAAACCATTAGTTTTTCATGATATATCGCTTAAGTACAAGATCGAGAATGGTTCTACTGAAAGGAGTCATGTCATTAAAGAGGCTTTTGGGGTTGACTCTGAACACGCTTTTTCACCTGTAGTGGAAGATTTTTCGCTGATTATAGAGCCAGGAGACGTAGTATTAATTACAGGAGCCTCCGGAAGCGGTAAAAGTACTCTCCTTAAGTTACTGACAGTAAAACGGGACATTTTGAGAAAAACCTTACAATGGTCTGGCAACTTTCCTAGATTCTCTGCTAATTCAGTTGAACTTTTAAATACCCGATTCGAATTATCTAAGTCACTTGTGGATCAAGTGAAAACTGACAGTAATATAAAAGAGGCAATCGAACTCCTAAATTCAGTAGGTTTAACAGAAGCATATCTCTATATAAAGAGGCCGAACCAAATATCCGATGGACAGAGATATAGATTTGCAATTGCGAGACTTTGTGATTCAAAAAAACCGCTATGGATTGCAGATGAATTTGTTTCAACACTCAATCCAGAAATGGCTGCGATTGTTGCAAGGGGTATAAGGAAAGTCGCATATAAATATGGGGCCACTTTGATTCTGGCCGCTCCTCATATTAATAATTTTATTGGCTCATTATTGCCCAATAAGCTGATTAAACTGTCGTGGGGATCGAAAGCAACGGTATATTCGCTAAAGATAGCAAGATTCTCACAAAACGAAAGCGATATCTCATTGTCTATCCTTAACAATGGTTCTTTACCACTTAAAGATCTTCAGACCGGCTTAATTACTATGAATGGTGAATTCATAGCGCAAAGCTATTTCGAAAGTATTAGTCCTCAGCAACTGATTAATACGACAATAGAAGTTGGCAAACTAGAGAATGTCTACGCATCAGCAATAAAGACTCTTGGAGGTGTTGGCGATATCCTATATGTGGGTGGAAACCCAAGTTGAGCCTACATTAGGCAATGAATCGATAGCTTTCTAGGCAACTCTCTCACCCAAACTCTCTTTGAAACTACAACTCTATCAGCCCACCGTCGAGATAGATCTTTCCTTGAAGTGACTAGTGATGCGTGTGAGGCTCGGAAACGATGAGGAGCCTGACTAGCAGAATACGCAGGAGTTTGGAGATTAGCAAATTTGCTGATTTTTGATTTACCTGCATTACACTCTCCTGACTTTTGTGCAAACTGGCTTTATCTGAGGGCACGGAAATTCCAGGCATTCCCCACGGATGCGGGCGTGAACAGCGAGCTATAGGGCGATAGTCAATAGGCGGGACTCGTTGCTCGTCGCTCGGGACTCGGCGATAGCTGCAAGATGCAAGCTTCAAGATGCAAGAGGATGAGACGCGGTAGGCGGTGGGATTAGACGAGCTTGAGCCACGATGGCGATGGCTGAATGTTAGATACCAGGCGTTCGTCTGCTGTCCACAGTTGGCAGTCTTCAATCTGGGCCAGGGCGACATACTGCGCATCATAGGCATTGGTAAGGCTGTATTCGGCAGCAACCTGTAGGCTTTGCAGGTATAGTCTTGGCGGCTCCGCCACTTGTATTCCCAGTTCGAGGATGCTGCGCAGAGCCAATCCGGCTTCGTCCAATGTGAGGCGCTTTCTCTTGAAAGAAAGATAGAGAGCGTTGGTTATCTCTGCAAGAAATAGCGGAGGAACAAGTATCTCAATAGAAGAGACTATCCATTGCTGCAGTAGAGCGTCTGCGCTAGGCTCCTTCTCGTCTTTTAGTACCCAGCGAAGTGCTAAGCTGGCGTCTACAACTACCTTAGTCACCGTGCGACGGTGCTATCCTCTCGCATTCGGCGGATTAATGAATTGATTTCGGGGAAGCTTCCGTGAGCCTGGGCGATTTTTTGTCTAACGGCTCGTATCGCCTCCAGAGCCTTGTATCGCTTCTCGATGTCTTTATTCTTTTCTACTAACTTCTGCTTTCCACTAGTCAATGCGATGTACCCTCCGTGGTAAAGTAAATTATAGCATATTCGATTGTGGCAAGATTGCGGATGGTGGCTGCATGTAGGTGGCCAGGCGGCGCAGCCGTAGTTGCAAGATGCAAGTTTCAAGTTGCAAGTCAGCAGTAGGCAGTCGGCAGGCAACAGGCAGGAGACAATAGGCATGCCAGCCCAACAATTGACAACTTCACCACACCCTGTAATCATTAAGGCAAGTTCGTCGGCAACACGACTTGCCCAGGAGGAAATTAGAAATGCGTTTCACCTGCACACAATGCGGTATCGAGTTTGCCACCGCCGAAGAGTGGATGGCACACAAATCTCAGCACCAGCCCCGCCGCCCGGTGGACCCCACCCCAGGCGTTACCTGTATCGGCTGCGGCAGGAAAATACCCGTGGGACCCGATAAGGCTAACTACAAGGGCCTTCTCCCCTGCCCCCACTGCGGCCGTTCCATGAACGTCATCCTGGAAGGCGGCGAGGTGATGTTCGCCCGCATGGGCTAGAGCCGAATTCGCCCAAGCCTATCCCTGCGGATTCAACGCCCAGACTGCCATGTTCAACGCGGCAGCGAAGCTGACCCACAGTATGTAGGGCACCAGAAGCCAGCCGGCTGCAGTTGATAGTTTGAAGAACCTCAATATGGTGAACAGCAGCACCACCCACAACCCCACGATTACTATCACGCCGGCAAGAGGGGACTTCAGCCCAAAAAAGACAATAGACCAGGTGACATTCAATACCAGTTGAACCAGGAAGGTAACCAGCCCTATCCTGACCTCTCTGAGTCCCCACCCCTTGCGCCAGACCAGGAACGCTGCTACCCCCATGAGGATATATAGCAGCGTCCAAACAGGCCCAAAGACCCAGTTCGGCGGAGTGAAAGCCGGTTTCTCAAGCGCCGCATACCAGGTTGCAATTGCCGGCCGGGTAAATATAGAACCGACCCAGCCAGCGCCAAGACAAACCAGAACGCTCAGGCACAGCTTAAAAATGTCATTCCATTTGGCAGAGCCCATTACACACCTCCAAGGTAATGATTATCATTTTATCTCGACAAATTCCTCTTAATTGAACTATTGACTCAAAAAATCCAGTATAGCTTTGCTGACTTCCTGCGGTTTCTCCAATTCCGTGAAATGACCTGCATCCGTGATTACCTGGAACTTCACATCTGGAAAAACAGTCTCGATTCCCTCATAATACCATAGCGGCTGTGCCGGGTCCTTCTCACCTTGCAACACCAGCACAGGGAATGTCATCTTCTGAAACATCGCCCTTCGAGCGTCCTCATCTTCCCAGACGAAGTCGCGGAAATATCGGGGCACAGCTTCAGCAACGCCGGGCCGCCCGAACTCGCGGATAATCCCTTCCATGTCGCTTTCGCTTATCTTCTGCACCGTACGAGGCTCATAAACCCTGGTGACGAAAGACCTGGCATCTGACATCATATTGCTGGCAAAAAACTGGTTCTTGAATAGCTGAAACTGCGGATGCCTGGCAGCATCAGTCTCCAGCACCGGCGCTTGCATCCGAATATACTTGATGACGCGGTCAGGGACTGCACTGGCGACATAGTCGCCGATAATTGAGCCCCAATCATGGGTCACCAGCGAAAACTTCTCCAGCCCGATGGCATCGAACAGCGCAATCAGCTCCTTAGACACTGCGGGGAGACTATAATCGCCGTCCCTCTTGTCAGATTGGCCATAACCCTTGAGGTCAACAGCTATCACCCGATACTTCTGGCTGACTTCTTCAATCTGGTAATGCCAGGAAAACCAGCTTTCCGGCAAGCCGTGGAGGAAGACAACTGGCTCGCCATTGCCTGCCTCCACGTAGTGCCAGCTTACACCACCAGCTTCGACGAACTTATGCTCCACCTGCGGCTCATCTGGAAGCTGCCCAGAGCCAGCTTTACCCGCCGGCTGCCCGCACCCTGCAACCACCAACACAGCCACCACACAGATTAGCAACAACTGTCTCATTCTCTTTGTGTCTCGCATCTTGCAACCTGCAACTTTCACTTTCATTCTCCCACAAGCAGCGAAGGATTGAACTCATAAATTGGTGACCCTTCTCTGGCGGCATCGGTAAAGGATGCCATCTTGTGGCTCACAATGCCACAGCCCTTCAGCTCGGACACTATGGGGTCAACCCTATCCTTGAGGCCAAGCTCAGCGCATAGTCGCTTTATGTCAACACCATAAATACGCCTGCCCCTCAACTCCGAAGCCATCCTCTCCACCAGCGACAGCAATTTATCTGTCTCCGGCTCCCCTATCTCCTGAAATACCTCACGGATAGCCTTCTCCGGCTCCCAGCGGTCTGTTTGCATGGCATTCTCCACCAGGTGTCTTGCCACGTTAGGAATCCGGTAGATTTCGCCTGCCCTGGGCAACAGCATCCGGTCTTCCCAGTCGCCAGCATGAGCCGCCCTCGCCGGCAACAACAACCGCCAACCATAAGCTAAAATCAGGATGTCCTCAGCATCACCACCAACCAATGCGGTAGCCTCCTCATAGGAAATCTTCCCCTTCCTTAACGCCTCTTCCAGAAGCAATGCCAGTTTCTGAGCGTCTTCAGCTTTCAGAAAACCACTCAAGGCTTTTTTCAGATTAGAACTCATTTTTTGCCCATTGAGTATAGCAGTTCACCACATAGCTGTGTAGTATGCTAAAATTGAACCTGCAAGAAAGCCATGCCAGCCAATTTGCCACCTCAATACTTTGAAGCCGAAAAACGCTTCCGCGAGGCTAAAACGTCCGAAGAAAAAATCGAGGCGCTGGAGACCATGCTGGCTATCATGCCCAAGCACAAAGGCACGGACAAGCTCCACGCCGAGCTGCGCAGGAAGATTGCCAAGTTCACTGAGGAAGCAGAGAGAAGATACGCCACCAGCCGCACTAGCTTCCACATCAGGAAGGAAGGCGCTGGCCAGGTGGCATTGATTGGCTTGCCCAACACCGGCAAGTCCCAGCTACTGGCCTCGCTCACCGAGGCTACGCCGGAAATCGGAGATTACCCCTTCACTACACAGAGACCAACAGTAGGCATGATGAAGTTCCAGAATATCCAGATTCAGATGATAGACACACCGCCGGTCACAGGCAAAGAGTCCCGCGTCTGGATAAACAATATCGCCCGCAATGCTGACCTCATAGCAATCATCGTGGACTTGAGTTACGAGCCAGTGCAACAGGTAGAGGCCGTACTTCAAGAACTGGAGAGCATGGGCATAATACCGGAGACAGATGTATCAGATGAATCCACCGTCGGCCGCCGCCAGCGCAAGATAATGATTATCGCCAACAAGAGCGATGCCGACGATTCTGGTGACAATGTTAAACTGCTTAGTTCAAGATATGATACACGGTTCCCCTTGGCATCGATTTCCGCCGCTTTTGGCATCGGTGTGGAGGAACTGAAGAGGACGATTTTCGACGCCCTGGAGATAATGCGGGCCTATACCAAGACACCTGGGACGAAACCAGACATGACCGACCCCATAATCCTCAAGAAAGGAAGCACCATCAAGAAGGCTGCTGAAGATGTACACAAGGACTTCAAGGCAAAACTGAAATACGCCGTAGTCTGGGGCTCAGGCAAATTCGATGGCCAGCGAGTTGGCCCTGAGCATGTCCTCAAAGACGGCGACATCATCGAATTGCATATCTGACGCCACAGAACACGCATTTATGAGGTCCCACCTCAGACAACAAGGATAACTGACTGGAATGCCCTGAAGATTCTGCTTACACCGGCAGCTCTATGGTGATGCTGGTTCCCCTTCCCGGTTCAGACTGTACTGTCAGATTGCCGCCGACTAGCTGAGCCCTTTCCTGCATCCCTGCCATACCGAGCTTCCCATCCCTGGCCAAACTGCCGATTTTCTGAGGAGGTGTAAACCCTCTGCCGTCATCACCGATGGTTATCGCTGTTGTATCTTCTCTGAATTCAACAGTAATCTCAGCTTCGGTTGCCTGTGCGTGTTTCCACACGTTTCTCAACGCCTCCTGGGCGATGCGGAAGAGCACTAATTCCACCTCCGCCGGCAACCGACGCTCTTTT
>VGNY01000049.1 GCA_016865895.1 Chloroflexota bacterium
CTTCATTCGGCGCTTGGTTACCTGCCGCCAAATGAATTTGAGGAGGTACTGCTCAATCAGGAGAACAATGGACTACCCCGCCAGGCTCTCCTAACCCTATCTGTCCAATCATAGGGGTGCAGTCCAAGATACTCCTAATGAGAATAAAGATCCTCTAACCCCTCTTTATAGCTGGAAATGGAGGAAATAAATTTAGTTCGTTGCCCCAGTTTAACAACTTGGCTAGAGCTTGAGTCAGACAATAGCCAAATTGGCAGCATGACTTAAGAATGAATAAATTCACAGCGTTATTTGCCTTGCTTCTGGCCTTGTCAGCCCTCCTTGAGACCGGCTGCGCCCCTCTGCCAATGGCGCCACTAAAACCACCATCACCCCTACCACCAGAACTACCTCCATCCGATACAACATCGCCGGATACAGCAATCACCAGCGCCCCAGATGAAACCATCAGCTACAACAAAATCACCTTCGAATGGACAGGCAACGATGACAAAACTCCAACCGCTGATTTAACCTACTCCTACTATTTGGAAGGCTATGATGCCGACTATTCTCCCTTTACCACTGACATCTCCAAGACTTACACGGATTTGCCTGATGGCTCTTATATATTTTATGTCAAATCAAGGGATGAAGCCGGCAATATTGACCTTACTCCCCCATCCATCAAGTTCACCATAGCTACAGCCCCAGAGGAAGAAAAGCCCGAAGTCGTGCCCCCTGTAGTCAGCACATTGCTTATAGTCCCAAACAGTGATGTCAGCCGTATCGCTGTTGCTTATAACAACACCATCTATGCCCTCGACTCCCCCAATGCCAAGCTCTACAAATCAGAGCACGGAGGCATCGGCTGGATTGACATATCAAGAGGCCTTGGCGCCGCAGGACCCTGGACTGAGCTGGCTATAGCCCCCGATGACCCTAAATTTGTCGCCGTAGTCACCAATGCTGGGACTGAAGTTTATTTGTCAACCGATGGCGGCACCAGCTTCACCGCTACTGGACTAGCTGCTAAACTAGGCGGCAGCGAGCGAGTCAAATGCCTTGCCATCTCACCAGATTATGGCCGCAGGGATATAGCTGTCGGCACCTCAAGAGGCAATGGCAACGGCAAAGTGTGGGTGAACGTAGCCAATGGCTTCACCAGCGGCTGGCAAGACATGAGCACAGGTACTACCGGTTGGTCAAATGCCGATGTCTTCGCCATCGAGTATTCACCCGGCTTTGCTGCCGACGGAACACTGCTGGCCATCGCCGCCACTGCTCCACCAACCGATGACACCTACCTCTACATGGGCATAAGAGACCTCGGCGGAAATACCACAACCTGGAATAACTCCCCAGGCTATCCCGTAGAAATTTGCCAATCGGGGCAGGATACACCGGGAACACCACTGACTTATGCTGATTTAGCCTTGCCAGCAGATTACTCTGGCACCATCCCTGCACATCGCCATGTCTATGCCTGCTGGAGCGATAATCCGCCGGGAGTGGTTAGCGCCGGCAATCCCAATGATGATGTTTACCGCCTCGACGATACCGTCTGCTACCGGCTGCTGGTTCGTAATGATGTCATCTGCAGTCTGGCACATTACGGTATGTATGGTCGGGGCAAGCTACTGGCTGGGGCTGCGACGGCAAAAACAACTGGCCTCTTCCGTGGCCCACAGGTCTACTGCACTTTTAACCCGCAATCAATGTACCCCACATGGCAAAGCAGCCAGAAACCACCTACCGGCCCGGGACAGGCAAGAGTCGCCTGGTCGCCTGATGGCGGAGTAGCCTACTGCGGCACCAGCTCCACCGGTGGTGGCAGCCACGACCAGAGCGCCTTCTCCGTAAGCACCAACGACGGCCTCACCTGGAACCAGATAGGCCTGATAGACCTATAGCTTGACACATAAATCCGTTTTGTCCCATAATTCTAACCTGTCATGATTAAGGCGGTTTTCTTTGATTTCTACAATACTCTGGCTACTCACCATCCACCTCGGGAGGAGGCGTGGATTAATGCCTGCCGTGAGTTCGGCATCAAGGTGGCAGCAAGAGCGCTGTTTCAATCATTACCAGCAGCAGACAAGTACTGGCGTGACGAAAACTCCCGCTCACCCATAGACAAGAAAACCCCAGAGGAGAAAATCGACTTCTACGCTGAATACGGAGGAATGATACTCAGAGGAGCTGGCGCGGAAGTCAGCCGTGACACGGCGCTCCAGATAATGGCAAAGCTCAGACAGTACAACTGGACATACAAGGTTTATGATGACACCCTGCCCACCTTGAACGGACTAAAAAACCGTGGCTTAATCCTGGGGATGATATCTAACGTGGTTCAAGATATGGAGTCCGTATATACTGAGCTGGGACTGCAGCCATATCTTGCTTTCAAGGTAACATCTTCTGAGGTAGGCTGTGATAAGCCCCAGCCGGAGATATTCCAAGCAGCGCTTAAGAAGGCTGGCATCAAGTCTGAAGAGGCACTATATGTCGGTGACCAGTACGACCTAGATATAGTCGGCGCTCGAGGCGTTGGTATGAAGGCGATACTCGTTGACCGCAACGACTACTTCCCAGATATAACCGATTGCCCCAGAATCCGCAGCCTCATCGACATCGTGGCATATATTTAGTCTCATCGTAAAGCCCCTACCGAAGCATTGCCACATAGCTGTTCAGTGACACTCCAAGCGAATCAGCCACCGGCTGGCATTTTGCCCTGAGACAATAGAGAATCCTCCCCTCCATCGGCAGCTCGGATAGAGACTCGTAATAGCCCATACCCTTGGCAAATACGAGGTCTGCGGTCTCAAATTCACGTTTAAACTCGGCTGAAGCCACTGAGAAATCTATTCCCGGAGTAGCTGTCCCCGTGGTCATTATCTCACCCATCTCAGCTTCAAGCCCGGCACGCCTGATATCTTCCAGTGTGAGGTCATCCTGAACTGGTGCCGCTTTGACCACATAGACAACACGAGCAAACTGCCTCATCCACCGCACCAGAGGCGAATCAAAAAATACCTCACCAGCATTATCCGCCAGATACAGGACCTTGCTGGCATGCTTGAGCTTAGTTTCAAACCGCTTGGAATCATCGATGACAAAATCCACCTGCCTCTCCATGTCCTCCTTTATGACCTCAAGCGGTCTGAAGAAATCAATAGTGTTTCCCAATGCGGCAAACCTGAGGCAGCTTCCAAAGCTATTCCCATATTCAGGCGCCATTTGCTTCGACAATTCCCTGGCAAATGCAATCTCCTTATCCTTCATCTCCCGATAAGGGTCAGGATTTCCAGTTATCTTTTTAATGGTGTCGTGGATTTTGGTAGCGATAACGATGGATATCTCATTAGAGGAAAAGTTGTCTCTTAGCACCTTCAGGCTTTCCCCTATGGCTACAGCTTTTGTCTGCTCATCATTCGCCGACAGTTCAGCAGCCTGATAAGCCAGCCTTTCTAGGCACTCATAGCAATCCTTCGAAGCTTTCATGCCCTTCCCTCATTCTAACAGAAGGTGTAACCCTCTTACTAGACCTTTAATCCTTTCGCAGCATGGGGGCTATATCAAGGCTGCTTTTCAATGTAGGCGCGACCCTTTAGCGTCGCTTTCCCGTTGCGAGGCTAAAGCCTCGCACTACATTAGACTCTTCGCTGCCGCTCAGAATGACACTGTGCACACAAATGTTAAGGGGGTAGGGAGTAACAATATGAGAAATAGGGTCTAGTGATAGGAGGCACTTGACAAATGTTATATTAAGTGATAAATAATATAATAAATTTTGTGATACCATAAGGTAGGAGCAAGGATTTTACCAACACGAGAAGCATTTATTCTTTCACAAACAGCCCTTCTGGCATCCTTGCCCCTCAATTCTTAATAGGTACTAGCTACCCCTAGTACCTATTATTTTGTCTTGTCTACCAAGAGGAATTTTTGATTAGGTCGCTGTGTCGGCGGAAATCTCTTCCCACTAACAGCAGTGACCTCATCTTTGGTCACTTTGCCACCCTTTACGATGGCATATTGGCCTGATACAGGTATTTTCTGCCCAGGCCTGTATGTTTTAACCAAATGAGCGTCTCCTTTCCTGCCTCTCATTTGGGCTGTTTGCTTGACTGTCTTATGTACAAAAAACTCAGTCAGATATGTAAATAAGCAAGTGGCGGCGCTACTAGGTAACACTTGCCTACGCTTTATATATGTGACTTCATCCATCTAATTCTTTAGCAAATCTCCTCTAAATTGTTATCCTCTACAATTATTCATATATTCATAGCACATGAGAACTCCACCTTTTCATCTATTTTTTGCTCTTTCAAGCACTACCCAAGCAAAATGAACAGCTTGACCAGGATTTTTTCCTCGAAAGTCGAAACCTTCATTTTTTAATATTTCTTGGGCTTTCCTCTTGCTAATTTCCGGCTGCTCGTTACGAATAATCCTAAGCGCCTCAGTAATCTTCATACCGGCAAAGCGATAGGACTTTTCGCCTTTTGTAAATAGTGGAAGGGGAGGTTTCCCAAGACGCTCAGTCTCAATTTGATAAACTGTTCGCAGGGCTCCGAGTCGAGAATCTGCATCCTGTAACATTTTTTCAATTCTGGACCTTTCATCCTTAAGTTGATCGATTTCCTTTTGTATCGTATCCATTCTATTTTTGAGTTCCTGTCTTATGTCCATAAACGTAGATTGCATTTGAATCACTCCTCAAATATATTATACTAGACTATACTGTACATTTCAAATATTATCGACAGATATTAGTATAAAGAAATATTTTGAGTTTGTCAAGCCTTACATTTCTGTGTAGCATAGACAATATCTAAATTACTGTAAAAATTTGACGAAAATCTAGGAATAGGAGTTCCACAACAAGCTCAACATTAATTTCTCGAGGGAGATTATGTTAAAATTAAGCATTAGGGTTGAAGCTATGCCAGCAAATCTACCACCCCAGTACTTTGACGCTGAGAAGCGCTACCGGGCAGCTAAGACTCCGGAGGATAAAATCGAGGCTCTGGAAACCATGCTGGCCATCACGCCCAAGCACAAGGGCACGGATAGGCTGCACGGCGACCTGAGACGAAAAATCGCCAAGCTTCTTCACTAAGGCAATGCATACCTGGTTTGAATTTCCTTCGGCCTCAATCAATGGCAAGACTTTTCTTAATGGCTCTGTCAACTTCAGCCATCTTATCGCCACTCAATTCACCACATTTATCACCCAAGCAAGATTTATCTATTGTTAATATTGCGGCTAAATTGATGGCACAATCTTTGGGCAACCCACTTTCTTCCTTTGTAACCAGAACAATAAAGGGATAGGGTTTTACATCCGCAGTACTACAAGCAGCTACAATCGTTGTGGGGCCGTACTTATTACCAATATCATTTTGAATAATAAGAGCGGGCCTTAACCCGCTCTGCTCACTTCCTCTTCCCGGACTCCAATCCACCCAATATATTTCACCTCGCTTTATTTCAGTGAACATCCCAGTCCTATTCCCACTTGGGAACTGTCCTGCGTTGCAATTCAAAAGACATCTTGGCAAATCGTTTCTGTTCCTCAGCCATTGCCCTATATCCCTCTTCCATTTCTGCACGCAAACGTTTTTCTGCAAACTCCTGCAAGCACGCAGAAACAACCTTGCTACGACTTATTCCCCTTTCTTTTGCAATTTTATCAGTTAATGCAATTAAATCCTTAGGCAAACTAATAGTTAATTTTTCAACTTTCATGACCATAACTAGTCCCCATATAAATAGTTAAGCTTTTTTCTTCATACAATATAGCTTATTATACTATGTCTGTCAATAGGTGTTTCAGGGAGTTTCGCAACAAGCTCAGCCTTAATCTCCCCAGGGGGATTATGCTAAAATTAGCAATAAGGTTGAAGCTATGCCGGCAAATTTACCACCTCAATATTTTGACGCTGAGAAGCGCTACAGGCAGGCTAAGACTCCGGAGGATAAAATCGAGGCTCTGGAAACCATGCTGGCCATCATGCCCAAGCATAAGGGCACGGACAGGCTGCATGGCGACCTGAGACGAAAAATCGCCAAGCTCACCGAAGAAGCGGAAAGAAAGGCTGCCACCAGCCGGGCCAGCTTCTACATCAGAAGAGAGGGCGCCGGCCAGGTAGCCCTGGTCGGGCTCCCAAACGTGGGCAAGTCGCAACTGCTCGCCGCCGTTACCGACGCCTCACCTGACATAGCCGACTACCCCTTTACCACCAAGTCTCCCAATATAGGTATGATGAAATTCGAAAATATTCAAATTCAACTGGTAGACACGCCGCCAGTAACAGGCCGGGATTCCCGTGTCTGGCTAAACAACATTGCCAGAAACGCCGACCTCATAGCCATAGTAGTGGATTTGAGCAATAGCCCGACACAACAGGTGGAAACCACACTTCAGGAGCTGGATAACATAAACATAGTGCCGACCACAGATAACCCTCCAGAGGCTACTATCGGCAAACGGCAAAGAAAAATGCTAATCATAGCCAACAAGAGCGACCTGGAAAATTCAGGTACCAGCGCAAAGCAACTTAGTTCTCAGTACGGAACCCAATTCCCGGTGATTTCCATCTCCGCCTCAGAAGGCAACAACATAGAAATGCTCAAGAGTGGGATTTTTACAGCTCTGGAGATTATACGCGTCTACACCAAAAGCCCAGGAAAGAAACCTGACCTGACCGACCCGGTAATTCTGAAGAGAGGCAGCACAATAAAAGAAGCTGCTGAAGAAATTCACAAAGATTTTAAGAGTAAAATGAAATACGCCGTGGTCTGGGGCTCGGGAAAATTCGACGGCCAAAGGGTTGGCCAAGACCATGTCCTCCAAGATAATGACATAATCGAGCTACATATTTAACTTTAACTCCGCCTCAAATCAAAGTATAAATGTATGGACAGACTTTCAGGGGTTCTCCTAGCTTTTGGTTGATTATCTCCCAAATTATTACTATACTAGAGATGATATTAAATGTTGCAAAATATATCATATTTCTGCACCGGCTGTGGGCAGGAGATTCAAAAAGGGCAGCCATACTGTACGAATTGTGGTGCTAAATTGCGAACCGATAAGTACGAACGGATTGATGTCTATAACATTGTGTATTACTGTAACATCTGTGGAGCTACCGTAGAGCCTGACCACAAGTTCTGCACGAATTGTGGCGAAGAATTGTGGCGATGAAGGAGCATGGGACAATCTGAACTTCCATCTACTATAATTTTGTATGAGATGGGAAAATTTACTCTTAATACCTGTAGTTATTTTATTAGACATTCCTATTGGGCTAGCGATTAACAGCATAGTTTGGGCATTCAAAGGCGAGCTGCCCATCTTATATCTAATTCTCATTATAGCTGTTATTGACATTGTAAGCCTCGCTAGTTTATGGGACAAAATACAAGCAATCCTTCGTTCTATATTTGGCGACTAACTTCTTAAGTTTCCTTATTTTGATACTTGCAAACACTACGGCTACAAATAGGGTCAATATACCAACTAAGCACAAAGCAAGGTATAACATGATGATTGTCTTATCTATCAGTGACAGTGAACTTGTTTGTAGCAGGTGTACTACAGCACATAACATTTTGTTATCACTTATCTGATTATCTTTAAGCTTGGTACAGACTCTCTCGACCTTACCCTTTGTTTAGCTCTAACTCTACGCTTTCTTAATCTTTCCTTTTGGCGTCTGACTTGCTCTCTAGTCATAGATACATGTAATGGCTGTATCACTGTACCTACCACCACGGGAACATAGGCAGTTTTACCCTTCCGTATCATTGATAGCCAGCTTTGGTGAGGAAACTTACTGTCGGCTACTTCGGCAGGAGTTCTGTCGTCTAAAGACTCATGTGGCCTGAAGTAGTTGTAATTGACCAGAAAGCCATCTAATATCAATTCAGCAGATTCCAGCTTCTTAAGTCCTCTCATTACTTTCGTTCTGCCTTTAATTGTGCCTTGCATTCTTTCGATGATGTTGGTGCTAGTGCCTTCTGTGAATGGCTTGGTTTGCACGTGCTTAACCTCATCACCAAAAGTTAATCGGATACCATCAACATAAGAGTTCAATCTATCTGTAATAATCACTTTTGGTAGTCTGCCAGCTTTTTGGTATGCCTCTTTCATTACAGACTGGACATCCTCAACTGTTCTGGCTTCAGATAGATGCGTTGCAAGCAAAAATCTCGTTCTCGAATCTAACACACCGAACAGCCAATACTTCTTTCCATTTATCACCACAACCGTTTCATCAGCAATCCACTTTCCGCCTACATTCGGCTTGTAGCCTTCAGTAACCTTAATTGCCTCTTTAGTGAATCTAGTTATCCAGTCATATACTGTGGCATCCGAGGTATAATTGCCGTATATGTGTGTAAGCTGTCTGCTTATAGCTTTAAGAGATATGCCATCGTAATACATAGCGACTGCCGTGGCTATTTGCTCTGTCGGAGTTTTCATATTTGGCAAGGCATTATTAGCTATGAATTTCCGCTTGCAGTCTTTACACCAGTACCTAGGTACTCCCTTGTAAGAGCCAAACTTCACTACATTAGTCGAGTCACAATGCTTGCACCTGACATCAGCTATTATCATCTTGATAATCCTCCGCTTGATGTCGTAACCGAGGGATAAAACAAAGCTTGCCAGTTTTGCCATATATGTCTACTAAACATTGTACCCCCAATTTTCTGAAAGTCTAGGTGACATAATGTTTTTATAGTATTCTCATTCATGTTATGCCTAGCCACTTGATAATAGCTTCTGTCATTTCTAGCGTAAATGTATTTGCCTTATCTGCTATCTGCTTAACCTCATTATCTTCTACAAAACTAAAACCAGCATTCTTAGTGATGGTAGCCATTTGTATCTTACCGCCAACGGCTTTGTTACTCATCTTGGTTTCTTCAATTAGTAACCCTGCCAATTTCTTAAGCATATTTATTTCTAGCCCATGCTTCATTCTGTGTATTACCCCTGTTTTAATTATTAGGTTCTCGGCAGTGCTATCAGCACTGTATATGCAATAATCATGCCTTATATCTCGTATGAATGGTATACCGCTTGCTGTAGCATATGTCCGTATGCTCAAAATGGCGGGGTTATTGTCATCATCATATCCTGCTACTATTATGGCTATTTTGGTTGTTAGTAATTGTCTTGCTAGTTCATCACCAAATGCTTTTACTTGGTTCATAAAATCATTACGTATAGTGTCAGTTAGTGACTTGATAGCTTCTTCACTAAGATTGTCAGTTCCATTTTTCCTTAATACTCTTTGGCACATTTCTAAGAGGTATTGTCTATATCCTTGTTGTGTTCCAGTTGAAGCCCATCCTAAATTATCCGCTAACTTCCAGAGCTTTTGTGAATTATTATCATCATAATTCACACCTGTTTCCGTGCTAACGTTCATTTTACTATCCGTTGCCAAAACTATCCCATCTTTGCCTATTAGCCCAATAGCTATACTCATTGAATCATCCCTCCCTTTAGATTCACTTGTAATTCTATCATAGGGAGGATAGAATAGTTCGGACTGAAAGTGACCTTTCTCTGTTGAGCACATCGGACAGACCTCATATCAACTAAAACCTAGCAGTACCCTTTCAGGTCTGTCCACAAACTTACCACCTTCGGACAGGTCTAAAGACCTGTCCCTACATTATTCCTAGAGCAAGCTACTTATTACTTTTGAACCCAGACCCCTCGTACAGCTTCTTTGCCAGTTCCTCTATGTATAGCCGATTCTCCAACTTGTTACGCCACTTATCCGGAATAGACTCAACACCAAGGTAGGCACCAGAGATAGCACCTGTCATCGCCGCTATGGTATCCGTGTCTCCGCCGAGGCTTACCGCAAACAGGATTGCCTCCTCAAAAGAATCAGGATGAGAAAGAAACGAGTAAATGGCCGTCGGCACCGAATTGAAAGCCTCGATTCCATTACCCAGTTCAGCGACCACTCTGGCTCTGTCAGTTTTGCTCAAGAGCTTCCCTATCTTTTCCAGCTTCTGTTTGTAGACCTCATGTTGAACGAATCGGCCCAGTTTGGTCAGGAATTCCTGAGGGTCAAAGGTTGCCGCTGGCTCCAAGCTCACAGCCAGAGCAACCGCACATGCCTGCAAAGCTGCCCCTTCTTTGCCCAGCTCATGGCTATGGGTAATCTGGCTCGATTTGTAAGCCACGTCTTTCAACATAGCTAAATCATCGTGATAAAAGACGCCTATAGGGATAATTCTCATCGCTGAGCCGTTGCCGAAGGAGCCGCCAGGATAAATTTTCTCAGCCGCCTTATCCCAGGCTTCACCAGCACGTATCATCCGAAAGATACGCGGCGGTCCCGGCCCATAGCCACGCCACGGCTCACGCTCATAGTTCCGCATAAAGGTCAAGGCCATATGCTCACCATCGAAACCTTCTCTTGCAACAAGCGACTCAGCCATACCTATCATCATGTGAGTATCGTCGGTATACATCAGCACCTCTCGACTGGAAGCCGCAGCCTGTATCATCTCAGGCTCAGCCGTACGCCATCCCTCAAACCCGGCACCAACAGCATCTCCCACTCCAGTGCCAACCAAAGCGCCGATAAATTTTGACTTCAGAATTTTCTTGTCCATTTCACAACATAACGTTATAATTCAAGACTTCACTTGACAGCTTATTATATACTTACTAGTGTCCAATAACTAAAATCATGGATACCAAAGTAGCCGAAAGAATAAAAAGGCTCAAGGATGACAGAGTACACGGTGCTGGCTGGCTGTCAAGGCAAGCCATCAGCATACTGAAACTGGCCATAACTGAAAGTCAGGCTCAGACCGTTGCCGACTTCGCTGAAGAAATGAGGCTAGTAGCTGCAGAACTGACACAGGCCAGACCCAGCATGACCCCTATAGCTAACTACACTAATCAACTCCTGCACCAGATTATTCTGAAATCTCAAAATGAAAGCGACTTAGATTCCCTGAGAAGCTTCGCCAGGGCTAAGGGAAACGAACTCCTCAATTCTTCCGCAAGAGCTCTCTTAAAAGCCGTGGAATACGGCTGCGGCATAATCAACGACCTTGATACAATCGTAACCTGCAGCTATAGCTCCACAGTATGTAAGGTCTTCGAGCTGGCAAAACAAAAGGAGACAGAATTCCATGTTATAGTTGCAGAGTCCAGATTCAACGAGCAGGCTTACGGGGAAATCACTGCCCAGCAACTCACAAAACACCAAATCCCGGTAGAAATAACACCTGACGAAAAAGTACATTTGCGTATATCCAGGGCTGATAAAGCCCTGGTCGGCGCCGACAGCATAACAGCCGATGGCTATCTTATTAACGGGGCACCGACATTTGTTCTGGCTCAGGCAGCCAAGCAAAGTAGAATCCCCTTCTATACCGTCTGCGAAACTGCCAAATTTGATATTCAGGGTTACATGGCTAAAACACCAGAACTGGAGCCAGGTTTCGACAAAACTCCACTCGACCTCGTAACCGGTATAATAACCGAAAAAGGCACCATGAAGCCAAGCATGGCTATCGCCTACATTGAAGAAATGATACAACTCCACCTCGAGGCGAATGGAGAAAAATGAAAAGGGTAATATTCACAGACCTGGATGGCACTTTACTGGACAGGTTCAACTATTCCTATGACCAGACTCTGGAAGCCATCAGTTTGCTTAAAAGGAAAGATATTCCCCTAGTTTTCTGCTCAACCAAGACCAGAGCCGAACAGGAACTATACCGCAAAGAGCTAAACATAAAGGACCCATTCATAGTAGAAAACGGCGGCGCTATCTTTATACCGAGAGATTATTTCACATTTTCTTTCAATTACCATAAAGCTACCGAGGACTATTTTGTGATTGAACTGGGCATTTCGCACCACAAGATAAGGGGGATACTGAAGAAGGTTGAGCAAGAGGTTGGTTGCAACATAAAAGGTTTTGAAGATATGAGCATAGAAGAGATAGCCAGGGATAGTGGGCTGAGTTTGAGACTTGCTGCACTAGCAAAACAGAGAGAATACGATGAGACTTTCAAAATTGAGGATGCGACAGAAAAGATAAAGTTAGCACTAGCCAAAATTATAGAAGCTGGGCTAAGCTACACCCACGGGGGGATATACTACGATGCCACGGCTGGTAATGATAAAGGCAAAGCCACTAAAATCTTAATTGAACTATTCAAAAGAAAACTCGGCCAAATAGAAACCATCGGCATTGGTGACAATCAGAACGATATACCCATGCTCAAAGCTGTGGATATACCAGTTCTAGTGCAGAAACCTGACCATAGCTGGGAAAAAATAGACTTACCTAACGTGTACACTGCCAAGGGGGTAGGACCTCAAGGGTGGAGTAGGGCAATACACGAGTTAATCGGGGATTGAAACGGAAGAAAATTGCTTAAGGTCATTGACACACATGCCCATCTCGATGAGATGGAAAACCTTGAATCAGCGCTGAGCAAAGCCAAAGATGCTGGTGTTACGGCTATAGTTGCTGTGGGTTCAAATCACGAATCGAACCAAAAAACAATGGAAATCTGCTTGAAGTATCCTTCTTTTGTTTATCCTGCCCTCGGCTTACACCCCTGGGGATTAGGTAATGTAGAGTCGAACCAAATCGACCGCACCATCAAATTCATTGAAGGAAGAACCACAGACATTACAGCCATAGGCGAGATAGGACTGGACTACGATAAGCGGGTAGTCAAAATGGCCCCGAAAGAACTGCAAAAGGAGGTCATGAAACGCCTGCTAGCTTTGGCCAGAGAATACAAAAAGCCGGCTATAATCCACAGTCGCTATGCCTGGAGAGACAGCTTTGAGCTTGTGAAGGCGGCTGGCATTAAGAAAGCCGTTTTTCACTGGTTCACCGGGTTTTCCAGTGTGCTCAAAGATATACTTGATGCCGGATACTTCATCTCAGCCACTCCAGCCGCCGAATATCATGAAGAGCACAGACGAGCTATCAAGGAAACACCCCTGGACCGACTGCTGCTAGAAACAGACTGCCCGGTAACATACGGGAGGGAAGTCAAGTATCGCTCTGAGCCCGCTGACATCTTGAGAAGTCTGAGAGCTGTCGCTGCCATAAAAGGAAGCGGCGAAGTTGCTATTGCCGAGCAGACCACACATAATGCCACACGCTTCTTTGGTCTTGCGTCCACCCAAATATCCTGATAACATAGCTGTAGCGGAGGTGGGATATGTACGTTGAAAGCCCAAGGTACACTGAACGCTTCGGTTCTGTCAGGATAAATGATATCCAGAAGGTGGTAGCTCTTGATTCTGGGCTAAAAAGCGAAATACCACCCCACGGTGCTATGGGGGTGGTAAAGATTTCCGAAGAAACTATCAAAGATTTCGAAGATAGGATGGCCATCGTAGTTCCAGTTAAGGATGAGAGACTCAAGTTGTTTGAGGGTGTCATCAGTGGCATACCCCACGATTGCTTGATAATCGTAGTCTCCAATAGCCAGAGAGAGCCAGTGGACAGGTTCAGGATGGAAAGAGATACTTTAAACCAGATGTGCCGCTATACAAACCGTCTGGCTTACATCGTCCATCAAAAAGATGCCAGGGTGGCACAGGCAGTGAAGAACGCGGGCTATGATGAGCTTTTAGACGAAAACGGCGTGGTTAGAAATGGCAAAGCGGAGGGAATGGTAATCGGCCTGCTTATGGCTAAGCTGGCCGGAAAGGAATATGTGGGCTTTGTTGATGCCGATAACTACTCTCCAGGGTCAATACTGGAATACGTAAGGATATATGCTGCTGGCTTTAGCATGGCCAAGTCACCTTACACCATGGTGAGGATACTGTGGCATTATAAGCCCAAGCTTTCGGGGGGCACACACTTTAGAAAATGGGGCAGAGTGTCGGAAATCACAAACAGGTGTTTCAACTCGCTTATCTCATCCAGAACTGGATTTGAAACCAATATCATTAAAACAGGTAATGCTGGAGAGCATGCTATGAGCCTAAAGCTTGCAGAACTATTACCCTATGCCTCGGGCTATGCAGTGGAGCCCGAGGAGCTAGTATCTATTTTTGAACAATTTGGCGGTACTCTACCAGCCGGTCCTGCAGCTGTGGTGAAACACGGTTTAGACCTCTTCCAAATAGAAACCAGAAACCCACATCTCCATGAAGATAAGGGCACCGAACACCTGGGCGGCATGTTGCTCGTTGGACTAAGCACCATCTATCATTCTCCTCTTTGTGACCAGGAGACCAAGCGACTTATTCTATCTCAGCTCACAATCCAGAAAGCCCTAAAGCCTAGGCAACAGCCTCCGAAACCACACATTAATCGGCCACCTAGTGAAATCAATATTCGAGAATTCACTAAAAACATGGAGCCTTGCCTTGAGATTTACTCTGCCTTATACGAAGGTTAGGCTTCCAGCCTCTCCACGAATTTCTCTATTCTGGTTCTCTCAGCCTCATTCAATAGGCCATGTTCATAAGCCGTGACATCAAGGAAAAACTGGACAGGTTGAGATACTTGCCACATACTCTCGTCGGCGTATTTGTAGCCATACCGAGAGGAGCTGCCCAACTTCTCCAAAGTGATTTTATCGCTTGAGTATCCCAAACTGGCTACCAATTCATCGTCAAAGCCATTCTTTGCCGCCACGTGCTTCAATACACTATGGACTCCGATGCCATGCTGAGCAGCATTTTTAGGCCTGTAGGCATAGCCTTCAGGTAATCCGATTTCACAGGCCAGAGCACGGTGGACAATTTTCCCCAGACTATCAGGTGAGTCAACCTTCAGCTCTGGAGCCACATTTATAGCCAAATCAACTACAGCCGGGTCAACGTAGGGAAATCGCATTTCCATACCATGAACCATTGCTATTTTATTCTCCCTGTCCAGAGTCTCTACATCAGCGCGATTCAAGTCGTCTCTCATCCTCTGGCACAGTCCAGAATAGCCTTCTGCCTCTAAAATCTTGGGATACCATTCGTAGCCACCCCACAGCTCGTCAGGACCCTGTCCTGAAAACATGACCTCAATGCCATCCTGACCAGCCATCTCAGTCGCCGCGTAGATACCAATGCCCGCTTCAACTTGCACAAAATCTCTTTCTTCAACAGTCTCAATGACATCAGGTATGTAGTCTTCGACCTCAGAAATGTCCAGTTCCCTTACTCTACAATCCACGCCTATCTCTTGAGCAAAAGCACGCGCATTGTCCACATCCTCAGAACCTCGCACGCCCACAGTATAAGCAACCACGTTTATTCCCCTCTCAATAGCCAAATCAGCGAGTAACTTGGCCAGCAGGCAGCTATCTACACCCCCTGACAGTAACAGACCTACCTCGCTAACATCCACTAACCTCTTCTCGACAGACAAAACAAGTGCCTTCTGATAACAATCCACGGCCATTGAAAGGTCATTTATCTTCGACTGCTCGTCAACCAATGAAAACACGTTCTCAATCTTAACCCCAGTCTCATCAACAATCGCCATTGTGCCAGCCCTCAAGGGTACTACATTGCTCATTCCAATCTGCCATAATGGTCTCTTGTTGGAAGCGAAGGCCAAGACGCCAGCATCAGAGGCAAGATAAACCGGCTTTGTCCCCATGGGGTCACGGGCTATAACCGTCTCCCCTGATTCTTCTATTACCAAGACATAGCTACCATCCAGAACATCGAGAACTGACTTCGCTCTGGTCGTTAAAGTCCCCTGCTCCCTCCTTAGCAGGCAAGCCACCAGCTCGCTATTCCTCGACAAGCTATACTTCATGTCAAGCTTAGTGGACAGTTCTTCCGAATTATAAAGCTCTCCCTCGTACAGCAAGACCGTCCCTTCCGAAACGTCAAAGTAAGGCTGCTCTAATGGTCTCACTCCCAGGGGTAAGGAAAGTTGAGCCAATACCTGCCTTTTTCTTGTCCCTCGAGATGATTTTGCCGGGTGACTATCAGTTATCACCCAAACCGCCGACGTATCAGGCTGCATCACGTCAAGCATAGAAACAACCTGAGTAGTGACGCCACCATCATTTTGGCTGATAATACCGGCTATCGGACTCATAAGTACCCCCAATAAAAAAATTAGTGGCTGCGTGAACATACCCCGGAATCCGCAGCCACCAGCTAAACAACATATAACACAGTATATCACACGCAGAAATAGATGTCAACGTTCGGCGTATACGATTGTAGTTCACAGACATATGCATGTTTGCCCATAAAAAGTGAATGGGGTAAAATAACAAGAGAACGATATATTGGAGAGAGCTCAAGACTCAGTGAAAGCAGTCATTCTAGTTGGTGGCGAGGGTACCAGGCTACGACCACTTACCTACTCTACAGTGAAAGCCATGGTGCCCGTCCTGAACAAACCCTTCATCGAATATGTCATCCGTTACCTCAGCAATCACAACATAAAAGAAATCATTTTAGCCCTCGGCTATAAACCCGACTGCATTACAGATTATTTCGGCGATGCCAGTCAACTCGGTACCAAACTGGTTTACAGTGTTGAATCAGAGCCGTTAGGCACTGCCGGGGCTGTGAAAAACGCTGAGGAATACATAGAGGATACCTTTTTTGTCTTGAACGGCGACATCTTTACTGACATTAACCTGACCGACATGTTACAGTTCCACAGAAATAAAGGGGCTAAAGTAACCATTGCCTTAACGCCTGTAGAAGACCCGACCCGATTCGGTGTTGTGGAAACTGACAACCAGCAACGGGTAAAGCGATTCGTGGAAAAACCAAGCCGAGACCAGGTCACCACCAATATGATAAATGCTGGCGTTTACATTATCGAAAGTCAAGTGCTCAAACGTATTCCCCAAGGCAAACGTTTCATGTTTGAACGAGATGTCTTTCCTGCACTCCTGGCTGACGGGGAGCCTGTTTTCGGCTACGCAACAGATGTCTACTGGATAGATACAGGAACTCCAGAGCAATATTTGGAATTGACCCGCGATTTAATGTTTGGTAGAAGCACCCAGGTTGCTTTCAAGCTCCAGGATATCCGCATAGACAAACAAAGCTCTGTTCATCCTCAAGCTAAACTAACCGGCCCAATCCTGGCTGACAGAGATTGCATCATCGGCAAGGGGGTCCATCTTAAAGGGCCGGTGGTTATCGGCGCCGGCTGCCATATACATGATGGTGCTATAATAGAAAACTCAATTTTATGGCAAAA
>VGNY01000050.1 GCA_016865895.1 Chloroflexota bacterium
TGCCAGCTATGGCATTGGCGCCATTATAGTTTATCTCAGCGGCCAGCCCGCCACCACTAACAAAGTTGGTCCCGTTAATGGTGAGCACGAGGTCTGAATCAGCAGTTGTCCCCTTGGTGGGACTGACCGATGTCACTGTCGGCCCAGGGGCGGTAACGGTAAAGCCGTTAGTCAGGGTAGCCGCACTTTCAGCACCGGTCACCGTGACCACAACGTTCCAGGTGCCAGTGGCCGCCCCGGTGAGGTCAAAGGTGCAGGTGATCTGGGTGGGGCTGACCACGGTCACAGCGGTGCCACTTATATCAGACTGACCGGCCTTTTGTAGCTTGACTGAGGTCTGGCCAGTAACAAAGTTGGTACCAGCCAGGTTGGTGATATTGACCGCGCCGGTGTTTACCCCGCTATTGGGGGTAATGGACCCTACCGTGGGGTTTGGCCGGTAGATGGTGAAGAGGTCAGCACCAGTGCCGGTCTGGGAATCAGGGTTGGTGACCTTGACATCCCAGGCTGAGCCCAGATTGGTGGTGACACCAGATAGGTTGAAGTGGGCGGTAATCTGGTTGGAGCTGACCCAGGTGACGCTGCTGCCAGCTATGGCATTGGCGCCATTATAGTTTATCTCAGCGGCCAGCCCGCCACCACTAACAAAGTTGGTCCCGTTAATGGTGAGCACGAGGTCTGAATCAGCAGTTGTCCCCTTGGTGGGACTGACACTTGTCACCGTCGGGGCTGGATTGCCATACAGGTGTATATCGGACGAGGTCAAAACGCTGAAGCCATCGCCGCTGCCGCCGGTATATTTCTCATCCGCCGCCAGAGCGGGCTCCGGGGTGAGCGTCACCAGAATAAGCGCCGCCAGAAGCAGGATAGGCAGCCCATGCCATCTCAATAGTTTAGTGTTAATAGTACTCACTTCTGAGTTTCACTCCTTAGTAACAATACCTCCCCGGTATCTCCTTCCGTATGTGCCAGGTGTTGGTGTAACTCATTCCATTCTTTTTCAAAAACTTCTCCCGCTACGCCTTCGCTACAGGACACAGGTTAAGGTGATGTCCTGACGAGGCGGAAGCTGAACCTGCTGCTGCGAGCCGCCGCCGGGAGAGCGGCGCAGCCGCGGTCGGAGACGCGGAGGCCGTACTCGTAATCGCCCCAATCGCCGCCGCGAGCGCTGGAGCCTAAGGCGGTATTCCCGCTGGTGGCGGTTGGCGATGGCCAGTTGCTAACATTGGCGAAGCCATCGCTGTCTAAGTTTCCATCACCATGCTGCCCGTCAAAGGCGCCAGCATTGGTCGCATTGTTCCACGTAGACCCATTCCAGGCGTACTTCGCTACGGTGACCGCTCTCTCCACCAGGTTGCCGCTCATCTCCATTACCCCGTAGTAGGAAGCACCAGCCTGCTCCCTGGTGGTACTGGCGCCGGCTGCCCACCCGCATCTCAATGGACCTAGCACCGAAGCGTGACCATCATAAACGGCATTGGCGCCATTTGATGAGGTCTCATTATTCTGATTAGCATTGGAAATACCCGTTGCCTGGACAATATTAGTTGTGCCCCAGGCATACTCATCGCCGGCAGCCCCCGGGCCACGGCATATCTTCTCAAACTCAAGCTCCGTCATCGGGCGCAGCCCCGCCCAGTCGGCGTAGGCTAATCCATACGCCCAGCTAAGGAAGTTGCAGGCGGTCCAGCCGCCGTCGTTGGACTCGTCAAGAACTCCGTTGTTGTTGGCATCGCAGCCGTAAACCCCGCCCACGAGTTTAATGTAATGGCGGTAGTAACCATAGTTGTTGGGATAGCAGTTGCTCGCCTGGGTAGAGGTGAGCGTGTTCAGGAACGCGGCATACTGGCGCTGTGATATCTCGTACTTCATGCAGTAAATGGCCTGGTAGCCCTTGGGGTAGCTCGCCCCCAGCGCGGCATTGTAACCGCTGGTTCCACCGCTGTCTCCAGCACCGCTCCAAGTGCTTTCCGCCACTGCCCAGGTTATGGTATTTTCGGGAATGGCATTTTCGCTGCTGATAGTATTGCCACTGGTGAACTCAGCGTACATGGTGCCTTTGGCGCCGCTGTTCAGGGAAAAAGCCCCCTGGGGTATGTATACCATCTCAATGGCGAAGACCTTGACCTGCACGATGGCACTGTCGGCGACACCATCAGTCCCGTAGTTCCAGCGCAGCTGTACGCCCGTCCAGCTCACGCTGCCGGTGCCGTTGGCGCTACGGTAGATAAACACTCCTTTGCCATCGGCGGAAGTAGTAATGGTGGAGCCGCTGGGGGCAGTGTGCCCGCTGGTATTCAGGGTGGCATGCGCCCAGTTGCCATACGTAGCCTCGCCCGTTTTCACCCTATATTTGACGAATACCCAGGCGGCATCCCAGTTAACATCGTCCCGCCAGGAATAGTCCCAGGCAATGTTGAACTGGACATAGGTATAGTGGCTGCTTGTGTTCTGGCCGGTGAGGGTTACACTGGTTGCCGCTATGCCGCTGGCATACACCGGGCTTGGCGTACGGTTCATCTGCACCACCAGTATCGTTCCCAGCACCAGTACCACCGCCAGCGGTAAAACAATCCACTTGCGCCATTTCTTGGTAATTGCTTTCATCTCCTTTTAGCTCCCGGGTGGTAATGTCACATCAGCGCGATTGCTGTATATACACGCTGAGCCATACCTGCTGCGCCCTTCTAAATTCTTTCACATGGTTTCATTCGCATCCTGATTTTGCAATGCTTCATCCACGATTACCATGTCAGGCTTAAACCCATTTTGTTTGAATAGCGTTTGTGGGTGTAGTCAGGCATGGAAGTTACGTTAAAGCCAGCCTGACACAGAGCTAACTCCAGCTTACTGCTTAAGGAGACATCGCGTCCAATGGTCAGAATGCTATGTGCCATTCCGGCTCTCTTTCTCTGGCAGTGCCTCATGTAGGTAATACTTAACAAGATATCTGTTTACCACTTGTCTCCTCGCAAATTCGCCAAGTTGCGAATCACGCTTAGCTAAAATATATAACCAAATATGGTTTTTGTTGCCCAGTGATGTGTGAGTTCCCAAGCTGACGAGTGGACTAGAAGCCAGCCTAAGGCAAGAGCTTTGGACTTTTGAACTCGACATAGTAGATTTTTTGCGTTAAATGGTTGACAAAAACCATATTTAGTTAGCTGCTATCGTTGTGCCCGAAAGGAGGGCACATGAAAAGCGAGCTAAACAGATTCCTGCGTTATCTTCAGATTGAGAAGGGGGCTTCTCAAGGCACCGTCGAGGCATACCAGCTCGATATAGAAAGGGGGCTCATCCCCTTCGTACATCAGCGAGGTAAACTTGAAGTGCAAGAGATTACCAAAGCTGACATTCGAGACTATCTGGATTATGTAGCCACTAGCAGAGGTAACTCCAACATCACCAGGGCACGGAAACTGGCGGCGATAAAATCGTTCTTCAACTACTTGGTAGAGAATGGGGGATTGGAAGTTAATCCGGCCGCCTCGGTCAAAAGCCCTAAGATACCGGAGAAGGAGCCAGTGTACCTCAATGATGGGGAGTTGCTCCAGCTACTAAAGACAATAGCGCGAAAAGCCAAGCCACGGGTTCGTGAACGGGACATGGCGATAGTTCTACTCTTCCTTCACGGCGGGTTGAGGGTATCGGAGTTGACAAAACTGGAGCTGGCCAATGTTGACCTGGGAAGTTGCCACATAAAGATAACTCGGAAAGGAAATAAGGAGCAATACCTCCATCTAAACTCTGAGACAGTAAATGCCCTGGCACAATACCTGGCCAATCGCCCAACCGCTGAAAATGGCAGATGTTTTGTGGGCACTAATGGAGGCAATTTGGACCGCACCCATGTTTACAGTATAGTACAAAAGTATCTGAAGTTGGCTGACATCAACAAGGGTAAGTATGGCCCTCACCTTCTGAGGCATACCTTCTGCACCAGGCTACATCAGAAGGGGGTTGGGCCTTTCACCATAAAAGACCTCGCCGGTCATAAGAGTCTTAACACCACCATGAGGTATATCAAAATTGAGAATAAGGAGCAGGCCGAAGCAATTGATAGGCTAGAATTTGGTGCGACGAAAGGACTAAACAATGGAGTAGGGAGAAAACTATCTTAAGCTAATCGGCAGGTTATGCCTTGCTGGAAAAGAGTAATTACGCGTCGAGGCCTCAGAGAAATTTTGGCGAGAATCTGAAATCATTAAAGCTGTCCTTTTAGCAGAGAGCCGGTACTAGGTGTCATGGCGAGACATACCTCGGTTAGTAGTTGCTGGTAAGGTTGTCATCCAGCCGGGACAGGATGCTCAAACCTGAAAACATTTACAGTTGTGTAGCGGAAAGGCTTTGCTCTACCCTTCGCCAACCTTTCCATTTCCTTATACACATCGGCCTCAAGATACTTCTCGCCGCATTGCTCGCATACCTCTGCTGGGACATCTTCGATAACCACTAGCTCCTCTCCCCAACGGAAATCTACTTTAACCTTTTGTTTAGATACCCTTCCCTTACAAAAATAGCATTTACCAACCATCTGCCTATCGCCTCCTTGTCTTCCAATCTGTCTCCCAGTCCCTAGTATCGGGTTCGTACGCCGTAATAATAAGTAGTTCCTTGTCCATTATGCCACAAACTATATGTAGGGGTCTACCTTCCTCGCTATGTCCTAATATTAAACAGCTCGGCCCCCTTGGGTCAGTAGGGTAGTCCTCTATTATCTCACCAACAGATATTGCCTGCTCCAATTCTCGAATTTCAATCTTCCTTTCTCTGAGCTTCTCTGTATGTGTGAACGAGAGCCTGAATTTACCTTGCCGAACCTTTTTCTTAATATCGTTGATTTCCATCATTTCCCTGAAGTGACAGCCTGAGTTAAAGACACTTCAGTATACCCCATTTGCGGGCTAATATAACAGTTGAGGAACTCTATAAATACAACTAAGAATTGTTAAGCTATGCCACTGAACAGTGCATCGATATGTCATGCTTATAGAGAAAGTAATTCCTATCCACAAAGGCTTTCATTTGAGCGGTCATATTGTAGTAATAGACCGGACTGCCCAGAATTACCGCGTCTGCACTAATAAATCTATCCAGAATCCAAGGAGCGTCATCATCCTGCTTGCAAGCTGAAAACGAAGCACAATCCTCATGACCCAGGCATGGGTTCACTCGATACCGGGCCAACATAATCTTCTCGGTCTCAAAACCATGGGCGGCTACTTCCTGGAGTGCCTGGTCCACAAGATAGCTGGTGTTACCTCCAGGTCTGGGACTACCGACAATTGCCAAAATGTTCATCAGTTACTCCTCAGTCCTGATTGACCTGAGTGATAACTACCTAAAGGAAAATTTCGGGTAATCTAAAGTATTTTCACCAGCTCAATTTCAAACGTGAGGTCTTTCCCGGCAAGAGGATGGTTAGCATCTATGGTGACCGTCTCGTCGGAGACTTCTGTGATAACGACTATAATTTGTCTACCATCTTGTTGAGTCACCACCAACTGCTGGCCAACCTGCGGAGTCAGGTCGCTGGGGAGTTCTTCTCGGGGTATTTCCACTACCTGTTCATCACGGTGCGGGCCGTAGGCCTCATCTGCTGGAATGATAACAGTTTTCTTCTCCCCGACTTTCATCCCCAGCACAGCTTTCTCAAACCCAGGAATCAATTGGCCGGCACCCAAAGTAAACTCCAAAGGTCCACGCTCAACTGATGAATCGAATACGGTACCGTCCGCCAATTTTCCGGTATAGTTCACCTGAACGGTATCACCATTCTTCACTTGTGCTGCACCACATCCTGTAATCATTACTACTGCCAAGATTACCGCTAGAACAATGTGGCTTTTTTTCACCACGCTAACCTCCAATCTTTATATTAAGCTCTGGGGGCAACAACGCAAACAAGGTGCCTGCCCTATCCTTGCTTGCGTGTGTCAGACATTGCGGCATTTTACACCTATATTTGCTGATTGGCAATTTTTAAGAGCCTACTCCGTTAGCTACGGTTCGCTTCTTTTTATGCTTTTTGTATCCGCTTGGTCGAGATGTTTACTAACCCTGCATCGTCACTTTGAGCGAAGCGAAGAGTCTGAAAAGGGATTCTTCGCCCCGATGAATCGGGGCTCAGAATGACAAGAGGGAAGTTCTTAAAGAACCTTCTTTGGCTCTCTTTGCCGCTATTTGAATTGCAGGGTATGGGCTATTTCAGAGAACTTGGCTTCATTGTAAGGAACAAGCAGGGCAACAGTGGTTACTGTAGCCACAATCCACTTGCCGCCCTTTTGCACTCCCAGGGCAAAGGTCTCACCCGGGTAGCCTCTAACCGTCCAATCGGCTTTGGCTATCGTAGCCTCCGTGCCATCAGCCAGCTTCGTCTGTTTCTCAGTCCCAATCTTGATATCTGAACCGCCAGATTCTTCCAGGCCAATCATGAGTGCATCGACAAAAGTGGCAGCTTCCCTGACACCGACTGTTATCACCGGAACCCTCGTAGTTGCTGCAGCGGTGAAGACCTGTGCTCCGCTCGGCTGTCCCTTCATCCAAACAGCCGGGTATTTAATGGAGAAACCATACTCGGCATCCACATACTCAGCAGCCTCAAATGAGAGTTCGCCGGGAGCCCGTGGTTTGGCCACCTCCGCTTCGGCTAGCGCTCCCACTAACTCAATGGTCGCTTTCTTTTGTATCTCAGTTAGGCCTGGCAAGTCAGCCTTACTGGTGATGACAGTCCGAATTAAAATTATACCCCTGTCGGTGGGCGCAACTATGATGTGCGTTTTCCCTGTCGTATCCTGATACGTCATATCCTTCCGGACCAAGACCACCTCAATAGGGTTCGACTTCGCCTGCCGGTCATTGATGGCAAAGAAATTGTCCGTATTCATGGCAAAACCTGATATGGACCAATAGTTGTCAGGTATAGTCGCAGTCAAACGGAGAGGGTACTGGCTTATGTCATAGCAACAGAGTGAATAGAGGAGGTCGGGCGATGGTCTGACAATGGTTCTACGCTCATGTGTAGTTGGCGGGGCAAAAACCCACTGGTTACTGGGAAAATTGAACCTCTCGGTCATGGTAATCTCCATTATGTTATCGGGTATACTGATTACCACAACAAGATTAACCGTGATAGCCACAACGAAGACAGCTAATACCGTCCATCCTATCCACTTTTTCATTTGCACTCCTCCTTCACAATATGCGGCAGCTCGGCTGTCTTTAGAGTCTCATAGTCATAATAGGCAGGCCCGGGATTATACAGGCGGAGCGTAACAGACAACTCTTTGGCGTCACCTGCAGGCAGCCAATTACCTTCTTTGGATGTCTTGGACAAATAGATTCTAAAGCTCCCGTCAGGTTCTAACTTCATCTCGGTACAACTCCATGAGTAGCGCCCCTGCTCGTTGGGTATCAGGAAATCATCCGAGCCATAAGCAGTGATAGACCACCACCGGGTATCGGGCGCCTTGCCTTCTATCCTATAGTCACAATCTCCCAGAAGCGGCTCTCCGTTATCGTCAACATAGGCTGTTAAGTAGATTGTCTCTGATTTGGTAAGCGCCAAAAGTCCATGTTTGGCAACCCAGGCTCTAATATAGGGGTTGGCCGAGGTGCTCCCAATAGCAAGGCTGGTAGCCCATGGTCCATTTTTAACCACGCTCATGTTTGTGATGAGATTAAGCATCGGCTCGACGGTGAAGTATCCGATTGCGCCACCTATAACTAATGCAACTAGAGCTGCTATTACAAACTTGAACGGCTTTTTCATCTATCCCTCCTCTTTTCAGCTTAAAAAGCCCGACCTAAAACAATCATAGCATAAAACTACCTCCCCCAAACAAGCTATGTGAACCAGGGCACATTTTTCAAATTCAGCTTTGTCACATTTCATCGTGAATGTTATAATGGCTGAAAATTGAATCTGTAAGCTTGAGTTTCAGACTGTGGGAAAGGCAGGTTCCGAAAAGAAGTTAATCATCGCTGTTATCGGCGGTGGAAAGTGCTCTGCTCAGGAAGCGGTGTTGGCTGAGACCGTAGGCAGGGAACTGGCTAAACGAGGGGCTATTCTGGTCTGTGGCGGACTGAGCGGCATTATGGAAGCAGCCTGCCGTGGAGCTGCTATCGAGTCCGGATTGACCATAGGCATTTTGCCCAGCGATGACCCGGATGATTGTAACCCTTATGTGCAAATCCCCGTAGCCACCGGTGTAGGGCACGCCAGAAACATAGCCGTGGTTAAATCAGCCCAAGCAGTAATCGCCATTGACGGCGACTATGGCACGCTCACCGAGCTCGGCTTTGCCCTGAAGAGCGGCATCCCGGTTATCGGACTGAAGACCTGGTCACTGTACCGAAACGGCGAAGAAGATAAGTCCATAATTAAGGCAGAGGATGCTGTAGATGCCGTGGAAAAAGCTATTTCACTGGCAAAAGGGAAAAGGCTACATTGATACCGACGAAATCGAAACGGGCATCCATTAAGGCTATTAGAGCCCACGAAGTCCTCGACTCCCGGGGTAATCCCACCATTGAAGTTGAGGTAGAACTATCCGACGGCGCAACTGGCATAGCTGCGATACCCTCAGGAGCCAGCACCGGTAAGTACGAAGCTGTAGAACTCCGAGATGGGGACAAGTGCCGGTACGGCGGACTGGGGGTTTGTAAAGCTGTAAGCAACGTTAACAATAAGATAGCTCTGGCACTGGTCGGCATGTTGGCTTCAGAGCAACAGATGATTGACCAGAAGCTGCTTGAACTTGATGGCACTCCTAATAAATCCAATCTCGGCGCTAATGCCATACTGGGGGTATCTCTGGCAACCGCCAAAGCTGCGGCAAGCTCAGCAAGTCTCCCCCTGTATCGCTATCTGGGTGGTGCATCTGCCCGTCTTTTGCCGGTGCCCATGATGAACATACTTAACGGCGGCAAACACGCTGCTGATTCCACAGACTTTCAGGAGTTTATGGTGGTGCCAGCAGGCGCCATCAGCTTCAGCCAGGCACTGCAGATGGGAGCAGAAATCTACCACGCCCTAAAAAAAGCTATCAAGGACAAGGGACTGAATACTAATGTCGGTGACGAGGGCGGCTTTGCACCATCACTGGCTTCCAATAAGCAAGCTGTAGAGCTAATCCTGGCAGCAATTGACCTCGCCGGCTGCAAAGCTGGCGATGATTGCTTTATCGCCTTGGACCCAGCGGCGAGCAGCTTCTATGCGAAAGGTAAATACATCCTAGCCAAAGAAGGTATAACTCTTACCAGCAATGAGATGGTTGATTATTATGCCAACTGGGTATCGAGCTATCCCATCATCAGCATTGAAGATGGGCTGGACGAGGATGATTGGGCTGGTTGGGTATCACTAACCTCCAGGCTGGGTAAGAAGATTAAACTCGTTGGCGATGACCTGTACACCACCAATCTGGAACGGCTAGAACGAGGCATTGCCCAAAAAGCATCCAATGCCATACTTATAAAACCTAATCAGGTGGGCACACTCAGCGAAACCCTGGCCACGGTAAAAAGAGCGCAGCAGGCTGGCTGGACAACGATAATCAGCCATCGCTCCGGCGAGACCGAAGATAGCACCATCGCTGATTTGGCGGTCGCCGTCGGCTCAGGCTTGATAAAAACTGGCGCACCCTGCCGCAGCGAGAGAGTAGCCAAATACAACCGCCTGCTCAGGATAGAAACCGAGCTTGGCACCGATGCCCATTACGCCGGCAAAAATGCTTTTTCAACTTCAGGAGGATGAGAGTGCACTACTAATGTAGTGCGAGGCTTTAGCCTCGCAAAAGCGACCTTAAAAGGTCGCAGCTACATGAGTGGTCGGCGACCCTAAAGGGTCACACTACATTGAGAAAATAAATCGTCCACAAGCAATCTCGGAGGATAGATATATGGAAATAGTCCAGGGAGTTCACCAAATAAAGCTGCCACTGCCCGCGGGGGCAGCATTAGACCATATCAATGCTTATCTGATCGAAGGTAGCCAGGGCAATTTGTTAATTGACACTGGCTTCGATACTCCTGAGGCCTTCGGGGCATTGAGAGATGGTTTGAGAAACAGTGGCTTCGGATTCAAAGATATCAGCCAAATCGTAGTTACCCATATCCATCCCGACCATTATGGATTGGCTGATAAGCTGAAGCAGATGTCCGGGGCTACAGTGGCTTTCAGTGAAATCGAGGAGAAACTTCTCCAATCGCGATATGCTAAAACAGACAAGCTGCTGAAAGAGGTAAAGCTTCTCTTTGAACGCGGTGGAGTTCCTGAGGACGAGTTGCCCGAGCTTACTGAAGCCGCTCTCGCCGTCAGGCAATTTGTTGGGCTAATCTCACCTGATGTCAAACTGAAAAATGGCGACAAAATCTCCACCGGCTCCTCAGAGTTGAAGGTATTCTCGACCCCCGGACATTCGCCCGGTCATGTCTGCCTTTACGAGCCGAAACGGAAATTCCTATTTTCCGGAGACCACATTTTGCCCGACATATTCCCTCATGTCGGCCTTCACCCCCAGTCCGGTGAAAACCCGTTAGGCGACTTTTTCGATTCCTTCGAACCTATGGCAAATCTGGAAGTCAACTTCATCTTCCCAGGGCACGGCTCTGTTTTCAGCGGCTTCAAGCTAAGAGTCGGTGAGCTATTTCATCATCATGAACAGCGACAATTAGCCATAATGAAAGTTATCAGAGATGACCCAAAAACTGCCTATCAAATAGCTACCGAGATACCATGGATGCCCGCTGGCGAGGCTGTCAAATTCGAGAAGCTTTCTATCTTCGACAAAAGGCTGGCGGTGATGGAGACATTAGCCCACCTCAAACTTCTGATAATCGAAGGCAAGGCAGAGAAGATAGCGAAAAAGGATACCGACCTTTACTGGGCCGGAGGCTAGACACGGGGAAATACTAAACACAAATTTCTAATCTCTAAACAAATACAAATGACCAAAGCCAAAAATTCAAAACAGTACGACCTAGAAGAAAGAACACTTAGATTCGCCAAAGAGGTGATACAGCTTGTGAACATCCTCCCAAAAACAGCAGCAAATATTGAAGTAATAAAGCAACTTATCAGGTCTTCCGGTTCTGTTGGAGCAAATTACATCGAAGCTAATGAAGCTTTAAGCAAAAAGGATTTCACAATGAGAATCAAGATTTGCCGAAAGGAATGCAAAGAAAGTAGGTATTGGCTAAGGCTTATCGAGGTAAAAAGGGGAAATACTGAAAACAAACAGCAATCTCTGGTTAACGAAGCAACTGAACTCATGAAGATCTTCGGCTCTATCCTAGAAAAGACCAAATGAGTTTCGGCTATTTGGATTTTGGTATTGTTTAGGATTTAGTGCTTAGAATTTAGGATTTAATCTCAGGGGCTATAAGGATGGATGAGATAAAAAGGAAAGTAAAAAACCTAAAGCTTGAATATAAGTCTTACCCTCAAAAAGAGCTGCTGATAGCCATGCCCAATCCTTACCCCGGTAGGGAGTATGAGGAGGAAATCATTACCAGCGAATTCACCACTCTCTGCCCACTCAACCGGGGACAGCCTGACTACGCCACGCTGACCATAAAGTATGTCCCTGACAAGCAGATAATCGAGCTAAAGTCGCTCAAATTCTACCTGACAAGCTACAGGATGGCGGAAATATTTTACGAAGAGGCAACCAATCGGATACTCGATGACCTGGTCAATGCCATTAAACCAAAGAGAATGGAGATAATGGCAGAGTGGAACATAAGAGGAGGAATTGGAACTAAGGTAAAGGTAAGCTATAATAAGAAACCTTAAATGTCATTCTGAGATAGCAGGGTGGTGGATGTGCAGAATTAATGTAGTGCGAGGCTTTAGCCTCGCTGGGTTCGACCCTCTAAGGTCGAGCTCACATGTGGATGGGTAACAGGCGACCCTGAAGGGTCACACTACTTCGGATGAATTTTTGACAACAAATTAATAGGAGGTAACACAAATGGCAGCTAAAATCGGAATCAATGGCTTTGGACGCATCGGCAGGCTGGCTTTCAAGGCAATAAGCCAGCATTACAGCGACAAGATTGAAGTGGCCGTAGTCAATGACCTTACTGACGCCAAGACCAACGCCCATCTGCTCAAGTATGACAGCACTTACGGCATTTACCCAGGTAAAGTAGAGGCAAAAGATGATGCGATAGTAGTCGACGGCAGAAAGACAAAAGTAATTGCTGAGCGTGACCCAGGCAAGATTCAGTGGAAGGACTATGGGGCAGAGGTAGTAATCGAGTCCACGGGGCTTTTTACCGATGCGGCTAAGGCATCGGCTCACTTTCAGGGCGGAGCGAAGAAGGTCATTATCTCAGCGCCGGCAAAAGGTGAGGACCTAACCGTAGTCATGGGGGTAAACGAGGACAAGTACAATCCAGCCCAGCACCGAATCATCTCCAATGCATCATGCACCACCAACTGCATCGCCCCAGTGGTCAGGGTTTTGCATGATAATTTCGGAGTAAGCAAAGGGCTGCTATCCACAATTCACGCCTATACCAACGACCAGAGGCTTCTCGATATGTTCCATAAAGACCTGCGCCGGGCACGAGCAGCCGCTATAAACATAGTTCCCACAACCACCGGAGCTGCTAGAGCCGTAACCCTGGTTATACCGGAGCTTAAAGGAAGGCTTGATGGTGTCGCCTTCAGGATACCTGTACCCACTGTTTCTATGTGCGACTTTGTAGCTGACCTAGACAAAGAGGTAACTGCCGAGCAAATCAATAAAGCTTTTCAAGCGGCGGCCAAAGGCAAACTAAAAGGTATTCTGGAATACTGTGATGAGCCGCTGGTGAGCATGGACTTCAAGGGCAATCCCGCCAGTTCCATCTTTGATGCCCTGAGCACCATGGTCCTCGCCGGCAATATGGTAAAGGTACTCGCCTGGTATGATAACGAGTGGGGCTATAGCTGCCGTCTGGCTGACCTGGTTATCTACATTCTGGGCAAAGGGTTATAGAACCATAATCACGGTAAAGAAAAACCTCTGTCATTGCCAAGCGGAGTTTACCCTGAAACGGCCAAAGAGCCAGCAAAATCGAGCAGTCCGAGCGCTGTGTCAAATCAGATTATTCCTTCACCCTGCAACTTACTTATTTGTGCGGAGTCATAGCCTAGCAACTCCGAATAAACCTCATAGTTGTGCTGGCCGAGGAAGGGAGTTGGTTGAGTGGCATCACCTGGCGTCAGGCTCATCTTAAAAGGAGAACCTGGCACCTTAAGCTTACCGCTAACCAATTGCTCTACTTCAACCTGCATATTTCGGCTGGCAAGCTGTGGGTCATTAACTACCTCACTGAATTTAGGAACTGGAGAACAAGGTAAATCAGCAGCCCTCAGCTGAGTTATCATCTCATCTACTGTTCTTTGCTTCGTCCATTCCTCCACTATTGCGTCTATCTCGTCCACGTGTCTAATACGGCTCAACTGGCTGGCATATTCCGGGACATCTCTTAATTCCTGCCTACCGATGACCTCCAAAAAGCGTACCCACTGGTCTACTGTCACTATAGCAAGAACTATGTAACCGTCCTTCGCTGGATATATGCTAAAAGGAGTCACTTCTATCTGGCGATTACCTAGTTTCTTTGGCTCTTGGCCGGACGTTAAATAATCGGGCAAAAACTGTATAGCGGTTGTAAGCCACATACAGTCCTGTAAGGAAATGTCTATGAACTGGCCCTGACCCGTCTTTGACCTATATTGAAGCGCAGCCAGAATGCTGATTACAGCATAGGTGCTGCCGGTAAAGTCAGCCACGGCAGGTCCAGCTTTTGTTGGCGGAGAGCCGGGAAGACCAGTCACACTAATGAATCCTGCCATAGCCTGAATGATGGTATCGAAAGCAACGTAAGTACGATAGGGACCAGTATGCCCAAATCCCGATATTGAGGCATAGAGCAAGCCAGGGTTATCTTGTCTAAGTTGCTCATAATCAAGGCCAAAGCGTTCCATTACCCCAGGGGTAAAGTTCTCCGCTAAAATATCACACTTGCTAACTAATTGCTGGCATATGCTTTGCCCTATCGTGGAACTGAGGTTAAGCGTGATACTCTTCTTCCCCCGATTAAGGATGATAAAGGGGTAACTTTCCAGCCCCTTCGTTTGTGGGGCAATCGTTCTTACAGCATCCCCACCCTCTGGCAACTCCACCTTGATGACCTCGGCACCCAATTCTGCCAAGAGCATAGTAGTAAATGAGCCAGCATACATCCTAGTAAAATCCAGCACTCTAACACCATCTAAAGCCTTTGCCATCAATACCTCCATTACATTCGTATAATTGCCCGCATTTTAACTCTTGAGGCTGTCGCTGACAAGAATGAGCTATACGGATGTGACTTATTGCGGAGAGCGTCACACTGTTTATTGCACGGCAAGCGTATGTGAAAAGTGTGCCGCAGACTATGTCTAAATAGTTAGGAATAGCTGCCGCCTGGCTGACCTGGTTATCTACATTCTGGGCAATGGCTTATGAAGAAACAGCCATTGCTACCTGGAAGATAGAGACTCCTTTACCACTTGGGAGACATCTTTTAGCGCTAGCTTGCCATCCAGGTCTTCAGCTTTCACGGCATCAGTGAACATCGTCAAACAGCTGGGACAGGCAACCGCCAAGGTGTCAGCTCCAGTGGCATAAGCTTCCCTGACCCTAACACGCGCTGGACTATCCTTGTCCCCCGCCAGTAGGTCCATAACGAAATTGCCACCCCCACCACCACAACAGAAGGCGTCTTTTCTATTTCGCTCCATCTCCACTAGCTCAACCCCAGGGATGCTTTGCAATACCTGCCGCGGTTCATCATAGATATTGTTATACCGCCCGAGGAAACAAGGGTCTTGATAGGTGACCTTTGCCTTACTCCGTGAAGGCTTTATCTTGTTTTTCTTAACCAACTCGCTTAGGAGTTGAGTGTAATGATACACTTCAAAGCTGCCACTTAATGCCTGATAATGGTTCTTCATGGCATTGTAGCCATGGGGGCAAAGTGTGACCACCCTCTTAACGCCAAGTTCTTTGAATTGCTGGCTGTTCTTCTCAACCAGATTCTGAAACAGCCCCATTTCACCCAGCATATAGATTTCGTTGCCGCAACATTCCTCGTCATTACCGAGGATTCCAAAAGACACCCCGGCTGTCTTGAGCACATCAACAAGGCTCTTGGCCATTTTCTGCCCATTTTCATCGTATGAGCCCAAGCAGCCCACATACAAAAGATATTCATCTCCTGCTGAATATGACTTCATGCCGTTTGCCCAGGCAGCCCTATTGCTCCTCAGCAGCTTCAAGGGGTTGCCATAACCGTGGACAGCTTCAAAAAAGCGGGCTACCCGCGGTGGTATCCTGCCCTTTTCCACCATATCACTCCTGGCTCCAACTATCCAGTCAACGATATCCGGAGCGAACTTCATAGGGCATTGCTCAGCGCAGTTTTTACACATTGTGCACGTGTATAAGATTTCCGCAAGGTGTTCCGACCACTCGACTTCACCCTTCAGCCAAGCGTAAATTAGCCACAACCGGCCGCCGGTGGAATAAGTCTCAAATCTGAACCTTCTGTAGGGAGGGCAGCTGAATGACGAGTAATCAGTAGGGAATTTGCAATAGCCGCATCTGAAGCATCTGTGGATTTGGCTGGCGTAGTATTTCTGCTGCATCATTTCACCTCCCAGTTACCCGGATTCATGATTCCGTTGGGGTCTAACAGCTGTTTTACCTTTTTCATCAGGTTAAGCGTATTCGGATCCATCTTCTCCATCAGCAATTTCTGTTCGTACAGGTCCGCCTTCCAGAGAACGCCCCCTTCCTCCAAGGCGAATCTGCTGCATTCATCTAAAGCCTCTTTAGCTCTAGCCATCTCATCCGGGTTGGCTCTGTTGAAAGAGAAGGAAAAGGAGAACATCATGCAATGTCCCGAACCGATAAGCCGTGTCGTAGAAGCATAAAAGACGCTATACTTTGTGGCCACCTCCTCCAACTTTTTAATGAAAGCAGGAAACTTCTCAATAGGGGTTATAGGGCCAGCATATTGAAATCCACCACCTTTCGCCACGTCAGCAAATCTCGTTATATCCTTTGATGGCATAGACATCAGCGGCGCTTTCATATCTGGTGAAACGCTTAAAGGCCCGATGTCTCGGCTCTCAAAATAACCCCAAAGCGCATCCCAGACCATCTTCCGCTTAAACTCAAGCTCTTCTTCTGAATCTCCAGTAATGTAAGCCATTATCCAGAAAGTCCCTTTGTACCTTAAGGGTAGCGGCTGAGCTGAGATAGTGACATCTTCGACCATTTCGGTATGACTGAGCTTGAGCATGATATCTGGAACTAACTCAACTCTGTCTGTCAGGAAAAGCATTATATCTCGCATCTTCTTGCAGGGATAAAGCTTCAGACCGAGTTTAGTGATAATACCAGTGGTACCGAACCATCCTAGGAAGAGCCCACTCATGTCAGGCAACGGAGGGCCTTTCGAGAACCAGTAAGACGACACAGAGCACGAACCAACACGACAAATCTCCCCTGTTGGCAATACCACTTCCAAGCCGGAAACCATGTCCGAGTTAAAGCCATGTTGCTGTGCCAGGCGCCCTTGCCCATGTATCACCACATTGGCCACCACCGTGGCTACCGGTGGCGAATCTGGTATGCTATGCCGCAAATCGGGGTGATGTTTTTGTAAATAGCTCTTTAGTGCGCCGTGTGTAGTTCCACCCTCAACGACTACATACCTGGCCTTCTCATTCACTTCCAGAATCCTGTCCATTCTCTTCATGTCTAATAAGATTCCGCCCTTCTGAGGTATAACCAGGCCAGTTAATGCCAGACCTGCCCCTTTGGGAACTATCGGCACCTTCTCTCTATTCGCCAGCTTAACTATCTCCTGTACTTCTTCGGTTGTCCTGGGCAGCACCACGTAATCCGGCTCATGTGCCGGCATCAAGCCACCATCCCGAGCATAGAAATATTGCTCTTCCTTCTGGTTGGAAACGTAGTCTTTGCCGACTATTTTGACTAAAGATTCGTGTACAGCACTTGTAGTTACCATAGTTTTACACCTCCACTGCTAATTCAGGTAGCTTCAGTGATTGCGCTT
>VGNY01000051.1 GCA_016865895.1 Chloroflexota bacterium
GATGACCCCGTATGAAAAGTTTAAATCACTGCCCGCGGCGGAGAGTTACCTGTGTCCTGGAGTAACCATAAAGAAGCTTGATGACATTGCCCATGAAATGAGCGATAATGAATTTGCAGAAAGGATGGTGAAAGCGCGTTCCAATCTCTTCCAACACATCTATCGACATACATACCGAGGTGACTGAGACTCATCCCTTTAGGCTCATTCTTGGATTAGAAAAGACTTGCTCATCATCACTCCTGCTGAACGAAGGCAGTGTACCAAAGCGCACATATCCACGCTACTTATCCCAGGAAGACCGTTGGTTTGCAAAAATTTAACTAGACTGCCGGTGCCTTGCCAATGGCTGGGTATAAGGCAATGCTCCAGAACAACCTTAGCATGCTAGTGTCCTCGAAACCGGTTTGTAATTGGTAATCTTCTGTCCCGACCAAAAGCTCTTGGTGTTATCTTAATGCCAGGCGGCGCTTGTCGCCGCTTATATTCACTGGTATCAACCAATCGAGCTGCCCGTTTAACTATCTCAGCCTCAAAACCCATTCCAATTACCTGCTCAACACTTTTATCTTCTTCGACATAGGCCGTTAAAACGGGGTCAAGCAGGTCATATGGTGGCAAGCTGTCCATATCTTTCTGGTCAGGCCTTAACTCAGCCGATGGTACCTTATCTATAACGCTGGACGGGATGACTTCCTGGCCGGCTACCGAATTCCGATATTTGGCAAGTTCATAAACCAGGGTCTTGGGCACATCCTTTATCACAGCAAACCCACCAGCCATATCTCCATATAATGTGGTATAGCCGGTGGCCATCTCGCTTTTATTTCCCGTAGTCAAAACAAGCCAGCCAAACTTATTCGATAAAGCCATCAGGATGTTACCTCTGATACGCGCCTGGATGTTCTCCTCAGCCACACCGGGTTCGATTTCTCGAAAGTGCTCTGCTAGCATATCAAGATAAGCTTGAAATGCTTTCTCAATAGGGATAGTCATATGCTTGATGCCTAAATTCCGGGCTAAAAGTTCAGCGTCTGATATACTTCCAGCAGATGAATATCTGGAGGGCATCGATACTCCAATTACATTTGCTGCTCCTAAAGCATCAACAGCAATAGTAGCCACCAAGCTGGAATCGATACCGCCAGAAAGCCCTATCACTACCTTTTCAAAACCATTCTTAGAGATATAATCGCGTGTCCCCAGCACCAAGGCATCGTAGACCTCGCCAGGGAGACCACGCACCTCAACTCGCCTCGGCGGCAACGCTGGCTTTGAAACAGTAAAAGGTAACTCAGATACAACTGTTTTGGTTGTGCGCCATTGTTGCTCCTGTAACAACAGTGTCTCCTTCCTCCACCTGGGGTCGTGTAGACGAGTGCGAAAAACGGCTTCCACATCAAGGTCAACCACAATCAGCTCCTCTTCAAATTGCCTACCTCTAGCTATAAGCTCTCCTTTTTCATTCAGCACCATGCTGTTGCCATCAAAAACCAGTTCATCTTGCCCACCCACCAAATTATTGTAAACGACAATCGCCACATTATCTGAGGCACGAGTTCCCAACATCCTCTCCCTAAAATCACGCTTACCGGCATGATAAGGCGAGGCGCTTATATTTACTATGACCTCTGCTCCTGCATATGCCTGGGCAGTAGCTGGCCCTGCTTCATACCAGATATCTTCGCATATATTAACACCGACACCAACGCCACTTAGTACATATACGGGACATTCACCACCAGCTTGAAAATAGCGATTTTCGTCAAATACCCCGTAGTTTGGTAAATATATCTTGTGATAAACGCTAGCAAGTTTGCCATCGTTTATGATGGCAGCAGCATTGTAAATATCGGTCTTGGCGTCGACAAAACCAGCTACAACAGCAAGTCCAGAGGTGTGCTCGACAATTTTCTCAAGGCACCTTAAGTTTTCTTCAATAAACTGTGGTTTGAACAGGAGGTCTTCTGGTGGATAGCCACAGATGGCAAGTTCAGGAAAGGTAAGAATGTCCACTTCCGAAGACCTGGCTTCAGCAATGGCTTGCAGAATCTTCCGAGTGTTACCGGCAAAATCGCCTACGGTAACATTGATTTGAGATATGCCAATACGCAGCTTGCGCATGTTAACTCACTCCACGAGGTTTGAACAAGAGTAATTCTAGAAGTTGGGCAGGTGCTCTTTCAAGTTTATATGCAGCCACTCGAGTCCCGCATTGGTACTCGACTTTTCTATTCGCGATGGAGATGCAAAAGTCATAGTCAATAATAACTGTTTGATAATCTAATTCTCAATAGTGACTTCCACTACATTCTGTCGGGCAATGGCAGTTTCCGTGCCATTCTTTTTGACGAAGACATGCATTAGTCCCATCACCTCATACTGCCCGTTTTTCATACTGGTTGTATCCCATCTGGTGGGAAAGTTTTGGTGCTCATCGGCCGATTCTCCAATCTTAACCCAGGTATCCATACCCTTCGCGCGATAATACCAGGGGTTAGTGATTTTCGCGATAGGGCCGGCTATACCTAGCGCTTCCATCTCCTTGCGCAGCAGCTCCTCATCAAATTCTTCCCTCAATACAACCGTTCCGGAATAGCTCTTCAGAACCGCAGTAGGAACAATATAGTGTGGCCCCCAATTGTAAGACATAACTCACCTCCGCTTAATCATATTCACTGGATTTTGCTGTTTGGCGTAATCAATAATTATTTTCTTCATCACCTCCTTTTTAGATTAAAATTTGCTTGGTTACATGAACCAGTTTTACTATTGCACTACAAGATAGGGAGATATCTATTAGTTTCGTATTCGGTAACATGAATCCGGTACTGGTCCCACTCTATCTTTTTGTTTTTGATGAAGGCGTAAAAAACATGCTCGCCCAAGGCTTTGCGCACCAACTGGCTCTTCTCGCACAACTGAATTGCCTCGTACAGGCTCGCCGGCAAAGTGCCTATGTTCCCCTTCTTTCTCTCCTCATCTGTCATCTCATAAACGTTCTCCTCCACTGGCTCAGGCGGCTCGTACCCCTTTTCGATACCTTCTAGACCAGCAGCCAGCATCACACTGAAGGCCAAGTATGGATTGCACGCAGGGTCAGGTGACCGAAACTCTATCCTCGTCGCCACCTCCTTACCAGGCTTGTACTCAGGCACTCGTATCAGGTCAGCTCGGTTCCGCCTAGCCCAGGACAGATAGACAGGAGCCTCGTAGCCAGACACCAGCCTCTTGTATGAGTTCACCCACTGATTACAAACCAACGTGATTTCTGGCGCATGCTTTAACAGACCAGCGATAAAACCCTTGGCCACCTTGGACAGATTATACTTATCATTGGGGTCGAAGAAGGCATTCTTTCCTCCCTTGAACAGCGACTGATGCACATGCATGCCGCTACCGTTGATGCCGAAAATAGGCTTGGGCATGAATGTGGCATAGAACCCATTCTGTAGAGCCACCTGTTTCACTACCAGCCTATAGGTCATCACATTGTCTGCCATGGTCAGAGCATCTGTGTACCTCATGTCTATCTCGTGCTGGCTATGCGCCACTTCATGATGCGAGTACTCTACACCGATGCCCATCTCATCCAAGATAAGCACAGTTTCCCTCCTCAAATCAGTAGCTGCATCTAGAGGCACCATGTCGAAATAGCCTCCCTCATCAAGGGTCTCCGTTCCCTTCGAATCCTTGAAGTAGAAGTATTCCAGCTCCGGACCAACATAGTACGTGTAGCCCATGTCCGCCGCTCACTTCAAGTTCCACTTCAAAACGTATCTGGGGTCTCCTTCAAAAGGCTCGCCGCCAGGCTTCAGGATGTCGCAGAACATCCGCGCCACCGCACGATGCTCCCGTGGTCGCCAAGGCAGCAACTGAAAGGTGTCAGGGTCGGGCATGGCCACCATATCGCTTTCATCAATCCGGGCAAACCCTTCGATAGAAGAACCATCGAAGCCCATGCCATCCTCAAGGGCTGTCTCCAGTTCCTCACGGGTGATGGCAAAGCTCTTGAGGAAACCAAGTATATCGGTGAACCACATCTTGATGAACTTGACATCGTGCTCCTTTGCCATCTTGAGGACATATTCTTTACTCTCTTCTTTGCTTCTCTTTGCCATTTCTAACCTCACTTTCTTTTTTGACTCGCCTGACCTCAGTTTAGCCGGCAATTGTTACCGATATGTTACAGACATGTTAAATGTATGTTACAAACCTTATATAAAATTCTACAATGATGACTCATGCTCTATACCTCAGTACTAAGTTTGTATCCAATATTTCTCACGGTTTGAATATAAACACTCGTGGAGTTACCGAGCTTGCTCCTCAGTCTCTTTATGTGCACATCAACCGTCCTATCGCCACCATAATAGTCATAGCCCCAGACCGCATTGAGCAGAGCCTCTCGTGTAAAAACTCTTCCTCTTTTCTTGGCGAGGAATTTAAGCAACTCATATTCTTTAAATGTTAAAGCAAGTAGCCTCCCACCGACAGACACTTCACATTTGGCGACATCTAGCATCAAATCGCCACACTTTATCAAATCGTTGTTTTGCACATTCTTTGCGTGTTTTACAGCCCGTCTTGCCCTAGCCACTACCTCAGCTAGATTCCAGGGTTTAACTACGAAGTCATCTATCGCTAAGTTTGAATCGAGATGACCCAGCCCTTTATCAGAGACAAGAGCGATGACAGGAAGATGTCCTGTCATCCTTAACTTACCGAGCTGCCCCAAAATTGACTCTGTTTGAGCAGATGCCCCATCGATATCAACAAACAACACATCGTACACTTGATTTATAAGCTCCTCAGAGAAATTAGAGCCAGTATCAGCCACCGAACAAACGAAACCCATGCGGGTAAGTCCTGAATGCAATTCACTAATTTCTGCAACCTCTTTTTTAGCTGTTATAAACACTCTAAGCAAAGCAATACCTCGTACAAAGCCAATTCACGTCAATACGTAGTCATTCACAAGCTCCGAAAACTCCTCAGTCTTCCTACATCTATGATACCGCCCATTGCCTTGATAGTTACCTCTATACCAGTTTCTGCAGCTGCTGCCACTGCGTTAAGACCACTGGGAAGCACCAATCCAACCCTATTGAACCTTACCGGAATCTCGCATACCGACTCGTTTGCCTTCCCCAGCGTGACTGAATTGCATAAGTTCGCTGACCTCAGTCTTTCCAGAACTGCTTCAACTGCTAATTTTGAGGGCATCGGAATCTCGTGGAAGCTGGCAAGTATCTTACCTGCACCTATCCTTGCAGCTTCAATAGCAAAAGTCATCCTGCCAGCAATGAATATCTCAAATGGGTCAAGCGTCGAGCCTTCGTATTTAATGAGGTCAACAAAGCGTATCGAACTGTGATTTCGCATTTGAAGTATGCCGCCAAACCTGGAATCTATCGGAATCCCGGCTTTGAGCAATGACCCGTTGACCATAGCACTGCACACCGTGGCAAAACCTATCTTGCCTTGGGGAATAGTCGTCTGCCCCAACCGCTCACCCTCAGAAGCCACAGCCACTTGATCACTGGAACATAGACCAGCTTCAAAAATGTCCTTCATCGCCTCCGATGCTCGGGAAAACTCTCTTTTGGGCAGCAGGGATACATCGATAGGGACATCTCCAGTGTGCTCAGCCAAATCAAACGTAGTGAGATAAGCTAAAAGCTCAATTCTGTCAGTTACAAAGCCCACTTTGTCACAGACCAAAGAGTTCTTCAATTCCTCAAGCCCTGGCTGGGTGATCAACCTGCCATCCCTGTAACCCTTGGAGCAAGTGAAACCACGCTCATCCATTATTTTCAGATGGTATCTGACCGCCCTCTCGCTGAGGTCTATCCCATGCTCTTTGAGCCGACGAGATATAATCCTGCCACCTAAAGGTTCCGTGGAATCGCTAAGCACCTTTAGAATCGCAGTTATCTTTCTTTCTACCTCTCGAGTCTCTTGACCAATCATTTTCAAAGCTCCCTATTTAATAAGCGTAAAGCCTGCCATATGGTCGTAGATAAAGAGGAAACAGTTTGATGAACTTATGTTTTAGTATTTCTTTGGCATCATAACCGAAGTGAGAAGCAAACTCGCTGACATATTTTTCTAAACTCTGGCAATCATTCTCCCCAAGCTCAGCCACACCTATTTCTTTACCTAGTTGGAAGTCGTTGACGTGCCCTTTAAGATAGATAACACCACCATGCATCCCCGTACCTATGTAGTTGGCCCTGTGTGCTTCGCCCTCTTTCAAATTCAACCCGAGCAAGATTAAGATTCCTCCTGCCATGTATTCACCAAGAAAGTCCTGAGCAGTGCCGCCGATAACCAGCACGGGCTTCTTATCCCCATATTCTTTCATGTGTATGCCTGCTCGATAGCCAACTCCATCCCTAACAAAAATCTTGCCCCCACGGGCCGACAAGCCCGCAATGTCCCCAGCATGACCGTGGACTATGACTTCCCCGTCGTTCATAGTATTTCCGCAGCCATCTTGAGCATTGCCGTGTACAATGATTCTTGGTCCATCCATGAATGCTCCCAAGTCATTCCCAGGCGTGCCAAATATCTCAATCTCAACGGGCTTGCCCAGGTCAGTGCCGATATATCTCTGCCCATAGACATGTCGAAGTTTAATTCGCTGAGCTCCGTTAGATGCTGCTTCCCTTAGTCGCATATTGAGCTCACGAGTTAAAATACTCTGCGCATCTATTTCTATGATTGAATTACTTTTTCCTTTAGGGATAATTTGTACCATCTTAGCCTCCTGCCATCTTTATTCCCAAAATGTCCAGTTCAGTATCGGTTAGGCCTACGCCTCTCAACGCCAGTCTGTTGCCACGCAAGCTCTCCAAGGCATTGATACCCATACCACCCAGTATGTCTTTCAGCTCAATACTCCAACCTCGAAGAAGGTTTACCAAGCGTCTGGCCCCGATGTCAGGATTGACCCTTTTCGTTAGAGCCAGATCACTCGTACAAATACCCCAGGCGCACTTGCCAGTATGACACTGCTGGCAACAAGTACAGCCCAAGGCCATTAAAGCTGCCGTGCCGATATAGACAGCGTCAGCACCGAGAGCAATCGCTTTGGCTACATCACCGGCGTTTCTGATGCCACCAGCAATTACTATTGAAGCTTGATTACGAATACCTTCTTGCCTTAGGCGGGTATCAACTGAGGCCAGAGCCATCTCAATGGGAATACCAACATTGTCGCGGATGATTTTTGGTGCAGCACCTGTTGAGCCTCTAAGTCCATCTAGAACTATCATGTCAGCCCCGGCTCTGACCATACCGCTAGCAATAGCGGCCGAGTTATGAACAGCAGCTATCTTTACCGATACCGGCTTAGTATAGTCTGTGGCTTCCTTTAGAGCGTAGACTAATTGGGCCAGGTCCTCAATGGAGTAAATGTCATGCTGCGGTGCTGGGGACAGCGCATCTGTTCCTTTTGGAATCATTCGAGTCATAGCTACCTCGGCACTCACTTTTTCCCCAGGGAGATGCCCACCGATGCCAGGCTTGGCCCCCTGACCGATTTTAATCTCAACTACTGCGGCAGCGTCGAGATATTCAGGATGTACGCCAAACCTCCCCGAAGCTACCTGAACTATGGTGTTCTTGCCGTATTTATACAGTTTACGATGTAGTCCGCCTTCGCCGGTATTCCACAAAGTACCAGCTTCGGTGGCTGCCCGTGCTAGAGATTCCTGCACATTTATGCTAACCGCTCCGTAAGACATAGCAGAGAACATCACCGGAACATCCAGCTTGACTTGAGGAGCCAACTTCGTCTTTAGTCGCAAAGAGCCGCTATCAATGTCGACTTTGTCTGGCTTACGACCGATATATGTGACGAGTTCCATCGGCTCACGTAGTGGGTCAATGGAAGGATTTGTCACCTGGCTGGCATTCAGAACCAGATGGTCCCAATATATGCGATAGCCCTTGTCATTCCCCATACCAGTAAGAAGCACACCACCTGTCTCAGCTTGCTTTATAATGTCTTCAATTACCTCAGGGCGCCAGTTATAATTTTCCCTATAATCAAGAGGGTTCCTCCTAATACTGACAGCATTAGTGGGGCAGAAGACCACACAGCGATGGCAGCCGATACAGTTTTCCTCTTGGCTTCTTACCTCATCATCAGCAGCATCGTAATGATGCACTTCGAAGCTGCATTGATTGACACACACTTGACACTGAATACAACGACTAACATCTCTTTCCACTATAAATTTTGCCGGTAAATAGGTTTTCACTTGTATCCTCCAACCTGTGAGTCTGTCCTTACAGGTATTCCTTTATCTGCCAAATAGGCCTTTACTTGACGGATAGAGTAAGTCTGGTAGTGAAAGATACTGGCAGCAAGAACCGCATCAGCTTTGCCAAATACCAAAGCCTGGTATAAATGCTCCAGAGTCCCCGCTCCACCGCTAGCAATAACCGGTACTGTCACCGCTGCGCTAATGGCGCTGGTCAACTCCAAATCGTAGCCAGCCCTACGACCATCCGCATCCCAGCTAGTGAGTAGTATCTCCCCAGCTCCGAGTTCAACCGCTCTTTTAGCCCACGTGAGAGCATCAATACCTGTTGGTACTCGACCGCCATGAGTACAGACTTCCCATCTGAGCGTAGTACTACGGTTGCACTGCCTAGCATCTATAGCTACCACGATGCATTGAGCGCCAAACCGCCACGAACCCTCTGTCACAAGGTTAGGGCCGTATACAGCAGCAGTGTTTATACTCACTTTGTCAGCACCTGCCTCCAGCATACGTCTCATATCATCAATGCTGCGTATCCCACCACCAACAGTCAACGGAATAAAGACCTGCTTTGAAACACGCTCAACCACATCCACCATGGTATCCCGCCCTTCTGGTGTCGCCCCAATGTCCAAGAAGACCAATTCATCAGCGCCCTCCTGATAGTAGAACGCAGCAAGTTCTACAGGGTCACCGGCATCGCGAAGGTCGGTAAAACTTGTACCTTTGACCACACGCCCTTGCGTCACATCAAGACAGGGTATAATCCTTTTTGTTAGCATCAGTCCGAATCCTTCTTTAGCAAACTAGTTTGCTCCAGCTACCTTCTCTGCTACCATATCCTTTTGGGGTTGAAGCGGCTTATTCAAGCTGCCTATTATGGGCTCGCCACCAATTGGAATCCATGCTTTATTTAAGTCAGGGCAAATCAGTCTAATAGCCGATTCCTCTGACGATAGATAGAGCATCTGATCCTTTACGCCTGCAGTCAGAGGGCGTAGTCTAATCCTGTCGGTAAGCCCAATCATTTCACCCTGATGGGCAATGATTATGGTGAAAGGTCCATTCAACAAAAGACTGCCATAGACCTGGCGCAAAGCCCGAAGAAGCTCTTGCTCCTCTGAAGGACGCCGCTCTATGTCATTCCAGAAAGGAGGAGCAAGTATCCTAGCCACCACCTCCATTGGGAGACCATGTTTTCGAATCAACAGGTCGACAGCATAAGCAATTACTTCAGTATCAGTCTGTAAAGTACAGTGGTAACCAAATTGCTCTAAATAACGTCGGTTTATCCCGTAAGATGAGATCTCACCATTATGCACGACTGTCCAGTCCAGTATGTTAAAGGGATGTGCTCCACCCCACCAACCGGGTGTGTTGGTAGGAAATCTGCCATGTGCTGTCCACAAATAGCCCGCATAGTCATCCAAACAGAAATATTCAGCTATCTCCTCAGGATAGCCCACTCCTTTAAATACGCCCATATTCTTGCCGCTGGAAAAAACAAAAGTGTCTTTGATTCCGGTATTGATATCCATGACTCTATCTACGACATAGTCATCATCCAAACGCCCTTTAGATTCACGGCGGTTCACTTCTAGAAAATAACGCCACACCAGAGGCGGATTCATTATGGCGGTGGTCGGTTGCGTCGGCACCACCCCGTCACGAACTATCTGAAATCTCTGCTTGAGAAAATCCTCTGTTTCCGCCTTCCCCTCTCGGCTTAAATACATTACGTGGAAGGCATAAAAGTCGGCATATTCTGGATACAGTCCGTAGACTGCAAATCCACCGCCAAGCCCATTGCCGCGGACATGCATATTAGCGATAGCCTTTATTACATCCTTTCCAGAAAAACACTTACCTGTGGTGTCCATCATCCCAAAGATGGAGCAGGCATCAATAACCTTGTCGTCACAATAAGGGTTATTAGTCCTAACAATATCTATCATATCAACACTCCTACATTCAGCATTTATTCATCGGCTATATGTCTCTTAACGCCAGCAAGCGTATCAAATACAGATGTTGACTCCGATGACACAACTCCCAGGCGTTCCTGCCATAGCTCCCGTGGGAGATATGCCAGACCAAAGTCATCAGCCAGAAGTGCTCGCTTAAAGCTAGCCACATTAACCCTGTCTCTCATTAAGCTGAAAATCATGCCGGACTTTTCAATATCTCCAATAAAGACCATTCCCATCACAAGATTATCACCCAGGATAATCTTCTTATAAACACCGTCATTTCGTTGACTAACTACCTCCCAGTTCTTACCATCTGGAGAAATCACTGCTCCGGCAGTAGTAATATCAAGCCCGAAATAGTTGAGTGAGTTCATAGCCGTGCCACCACGGTATTCAGTCCTGACACCTGCCATATTGTATCCAGCAGTCCTGCCTCCAATATACGCGTTGGGCCATATGGGTGTTAACCGATTTTCGCCATAAACAAAATCATAGGACTCAGCTACATCTCCACAAGAATAAATGTTAGAATGGCTTGTACACATAAAGCGGTCTACTACCAGGCCGCGATTCACTTTTATCTCGGTACCCATCACAAGTTCAGTGCGTGGCAACACACCAATCGCCATTACTACTAGGTCACACGGAATTTTATCGCCGTTATCCAAGACAACACCCTCCGTCTGTGTTTCTCCAGTGACCTCGGCCACAGTTTGATTGGTGACTACCCTAACGCCGGCCTGCCTAAGAGTCTCTTCAGCAATGGAAGACGCCGTTTCATCAAGGATAGTATTCAACACTCTGTCCTTCATTTCGACGACTGTTACGTCAATCCCTCGTTTTATCAAGGCTTCAGTCACGCTAAGGCCAATGAGGCCACCACCAATAACCACAGCCCGACCGCAACTGTCTAGAAACTCATCAATTGCTATTGCATCTTTGATAGTCAGAAACGCAAAAACACCCTTTTTATTGGCGCCCTTCATCCTCGGAACGATGGGGACTCCACCGGTAGCAATCAATAACTTTTTCCAGGCGAGCTGTTGACCACCTTTTAGCTGGGCAATGTGGCTATCCAAATTCAAACCAATAACTTTATTGCCTAGCAGGAGGTCGATGCTGTGTTCCATATAGAAATCAGCCCGTCGGAATAGCATGTCGCCAATGGTTCGCTCACGGGATAAGTATTTTGAAATAAGAGGGCGAGAATAGGCTGGGTAAGGCTCATCAGAGACTATTGTTATGCAATTCTTCTTATCAAATTCGCGTATCGCTTCGGCTGCTCCAATGCCGCCTGCTGAGTTGCCTATTATCAAATATTCGGTTTTAGTTGTCTTCCTATTTCCCATATTGTCCTTCCTTACTAACTGCCATCTCTAAAAAGTTGGAGTACATCCGTAAGCCCCAGATACCACTTTTCTCTGGATGGAACTGGGTTGCTACCAGATTATCTTTGATAACTACACTGCACACAGAAACGCCGTAGTCTGTAATGCCAGCTACAATTGAAATATCCTCGGGGTCAACATAGTAGCTATGGACAAAGTAAAAATTGGCTTCATCTGATATGCCATTAAAGATAGCGTGCTTCACTCTCTGTTTAACTTGGTTCCAGCCCATGTGAGGGACTTTGAGCCCGTTGGGTAATTTCTTCGCAGTCCCAGGAATTACGTCTAAACATCTATGCCACCCTCCCTCCTCAGTACCGGAAAAAAGGAGCTGCAATCCAACACATATAGCAAAGAGCGGCCGTTTTTCATAAATTAACTGACGAATCACATCTGCCATACCTATCGCCTCCAAGTGCTCCATGACGTCACCCGCAGCACCCACACCGGGCAGAATGACCGCTGTAGAACTAAGCACATCACACGGCTTATCAGTAACCTTTGGCTGATAACCCAGCTTTCTAATCGCATTGGCTACACTGCCTAAGTTCCCGGCACCATAATCAATCATAGTAATCATCTCATTCACCTATCACTCCAACTACTCCAAATATCGATTGTCAGTTCCGAACAACTTGCCCACCGCTGCCAACTTCTACCAATACAAGCGCCTCGTTCGGGCAATTAGCCACACAGGCCGGCACATCATATCCGGGACACAGGTCACACTTTGCCACAACTTTCCTACTCACATCTCGAGACAATGCCCCATTGGGGCAGGCTACTATGCATGTCCAACAACCCATACACCTCTCAGGGTCAACAGCTACTGCTCCAGTTGTTGGGTCTCTGTGCATAGCACCAGTGAGGCAGGAGTAAACACACCAAGGCTCGTCGCAATGTTGGCACTGTAAAGAAAAAGATACCTCCCCATTTCTTTCCACGCGAATACGAGACAAAGGGCGAGGTGTCTCCTTCTTAAATGCCTTTATCATGTTCTTGGTCTTAGAGTGCTCAACCAGGCAATGAAGCCGGCAAAGTCCACAGCCCATACAGACATCTTCTCTTACGTAGACTCTTTTCATTTCACATCCCTCTGTATATATGGTAAGCGGCAACCGCTTGCCGTTTACCATACTAACATATGGCATTAACCTTGTCAAGCCCCCGGGCGCAGATTTTTACTAATTTTGAAAACTGGGCAGTTACTGCTCCAAAGCTGGACTGGGATAAAAAAATTGGAGTGAAACCCTGAGGCTGGACATTTCAGGTTAGGAAGGTCTGGCAGGGTCGGAGTATAATCGAAAGGAGAACGGACCCTGCTATGAGGAACAAGAGAACATTCGGCTTAGAATTTAAACGCCATGTAGTGGAAGAGTTGATGAGCGGTGAAAGCGGTGCTGCCCAGTTATGCCGCAGATACAATATCTGTCCCAGTCTGCTTTACCATTGGAAAGAGCAGTACTCCCGGGGCAAATTCAACAACGAGCCTACTGAGGAAGGTGCTCTCAAGGACAAGATAGAGAAGCTGGAGCGGTTGGTAGGCAAACTGACCCTGGAGAATGAGGTTTTAAAAAAGGGATTACAGAACAGCCTCAATCAGTATCAAAGAAACGGCAAGTCATCCGGATATGGGGGTGTCTTGGGGTTGCCGTCCACTGGGGGTGTAGACTAATGCGGCTTGCTAGAAGCACTTTTTACTATAGGGCAAAGGAAAAGAACTCCCAGCATCTGAAGGTTGAGACTGACCTGAAAGATAGGATTGAGGCTATCTGCCTTCAGTTTCCCCGATATGGCTACCGGCGGGTTACTGAGCAGCTAAAGCGAGAGGGAAAGCTGATAAATCACAAGAAGGTGCTTAAGCTCATGAAGGAGAGTGACCTTCTGTGCCAGGTGAAGCGTAAGTGGAAGAGGACTACAGACTCAAAACACCGCTTCCCCAGGTATCCCAATCTTATCAAGGGGATAAGCATTGAGTGTTTGAACCAGGTGTGGCTATCAGACATCACCTATATCCGCATCCGGACGGGCTTTGTTTACCTGGCAGCCATTCTTGACGCCTTTTCGCGAAAAAGTCATTGGTTATGCGTTTCCATGGGTCTGGATACTGCCCTGACGCTAGCGGCATTAAGGATGGCAATAGACCGGAGACAACCATGTCCCGGCATCATCCATCACTCAGACCAGGGAGTGCAGTACGCCTCGAGTGACTACGTTGACGAACTCAAGAGACACGGTTTTGAAATTAGCATGGCGCGTACTGGTAATCCCTATGAAAACGCCATGATGGAGAGCTTTTTCAAAACACTGAAATATGAGGAGGTGAGCCTATTCGAGCATGAGACATTTCAGGATGTGGTAACCAGGCTTCCCTATTTCCTTGAGGAGGTCTATAATTTGAAGAGACTTCATTCGGCGCTTGGCTACCTGCCACAAAATGAATTCGAGGAGATACTGCTTAATCAGGAGAACAATGGACTACCCCGCCAGGCTCTCCTAACCCTATCTGTCCAATCATAGGGGTGCAGTCCACTTTTTGTGCTCCAGAGATTAAAATGATTATAAAGAACAAGGGCGAGCTTGCCACAACGGCATTAAGAGAACAGGCTTTGGAAATCATTGAAGTTGGCATAGAGCGATTGCTTCCCGAGAATATTATGAAATCAGCCTTGAGTTATGACCCCGCCAGCAAGTCTTTAAGGGTTAAGGATGCTACATATCACGTCGCCAATGGCAGAATTTTCGTTATCGGCGGCGGCAAGGCAGCAGGAGTAATGGCAGAGGCACTGGAGGAGATTTTGGGCACAGAGAATATTTTCACTGGCGTCGTCAATTGTAAGTCGCAGAATCATCGAACAAAGAGAATAAAAGTGGTTGGCGCTGGTCACCCGCTCCCAGATAAAAGAGGTGTTAACGGCATAAAACAGATGCTGGCACTGAAAGAGAAGTATTCTATGAATGAGAATGACCTGGTTGTGTGTTTGCTCTCCGGTGGCGGTTCAGCCTTAATGCCCTGTCCTGTTGATTGCGTAAGCCTTAGCGACAAACAGAGAACCACCGAACTGCTACTAAAATGCGGCGCCGACATACACGAAATCAACGCGGTAAGGAAGCACTTATCCAAAATAAAGGGCGGCCGATTAGGAGAATTCTATTCTCCAGTAAAGGTAGTATCCTTGCTGATATCCGATGTAATAGGTGATGAACTGGATGTCATCGCCTCCGGCCCAACATATCCTGACTCTTCAACTTTTCGAGATGCTTATGGCATACTTGAAAAATATGACTTGATGCCAAAGACTCCACAAAGCATTGTCGCATACTTAAAAAGGGGATGCTGCGGTGAAGTGGAGGAAACGCCAAAAACCTTAACTAACTGTGATAATCACATAATCGGAAATAACCGCCTTGCCCTCGAAGCTATGGTAAACGAAGCAAAGAAACTAGGATTTATACCCTATGTTGTCACAGATGAGCAAAGCGGTGATACCACTGCGGTAGCCCACATCAGGGCCAGAGAAATCATTGAGGGCAAATATCAGGGCTATAATGCCATTTTGCTTGGCGGAGAAACGACGCCGAAATTGCCAGAAAACGCCGGTAAAGGCGGTAGAAATCAGCATTATGCTGCCGTATCAATGGTGGCTATGAAGACATATCCGGGCAAATGGGTTGTTGCCAGCGTGGGCACAGACGGCTCCGATTATCTGCCAGATGTTGCCGGAGCCATGGTGGACAATGACACCTTATACCGAGCCACGGCCAGGGGAATAGAAGTGCAGGCATATATTGACAGATTTGACAGTAACACGCTGTTCCGGAAAATCGGCAAAGCACTCATAATAACAGGGAACACTGGAACCAATGTCAGCGACGTGATGCTCTATCTGCTAGAGTAAAGGGCTAGTTTATTCAATCCCATTCAGCCTATTGTAACTCTGCCAGTAGCGGCAGAACAGCCACTTCGGTTTCCTTAGCGGCAGACTATCCAGCTTGGTTCCCCAATCTCTGGGAATTGCCCTGGCTTTGGTGAAGTATTTGTCTATAGTGTCCTGGGTTAACGGCACTTTGCCACCTTCCACAGCAGCTAGCATCCCCTGCTCATATTCGGCGATTTGGGGCTGGATAGCATCCAAAGCAGCAGGGAAATGCCACAGTGCCTTACGATGCAGCTTCTCACACTCCCACCAGAACGGCTCTGCACTGTAACCAGCATCTCCATCCAAATATCCGGAAGGATTTACCGTGCCAGAAGAGAAAACCGGATAATACGGACTGAGACATGGATTAGAAGCGCCGGTGGTGTAGTAGAATTGCTGCTGCTTGCCTATCTTCGCCACCATAGAGCACACCGACTGGCTACGCCGAATCAGCTTATCGGCAGCGTGCATGCAGATAGTACCTCCAGATTTGTCAGGAGTCCAGCCCGGTTTGTCACCGTGGTCACGGAGGAGCGCCATAAAATCCGCTGTGGTGAGAGCACCTTTTCCTCGGGAAAGCATCGCTCTGGAACGTGCCTCCCTCGGTGCTCCCTTGGCACCCCAGGTTATTATTTTGTCGGAATAGCACTTACGGAAATTGAAATCAACCTCGCTTTTGCAGTAGCCTTTCTTGATGGCGTTCTCGACCAGTCCGGGCGAGCAGGCATCGAAGTCTTTCTCCAGAGAAATTATGTTTGATATGCTCCAGAAATCCTTAACTTGCTTCCATGCCCACCACGATTTCACCGTCTCCAGCACGTAAGCTTCCGCCACATCAGCAATAAGAAAACTGTTCATATAGAGAAACTTTTGCCGGTAGCCACAATTACCACCCTGTCCATATTTCTCCAGTAGCTCGATTATGGTTTCCAATGCCTCTCTGGCAGTTCGGCTTCGCTCCAGAGCTAACCGCAATAAATCCATACCCGTGAGCCCGGTGGCATCCGGTTTCTCCTTAGTGAACAGAGCTTCATTGCCGATGACCACGCCATACTCGTTAGCCCCCATCTCAGCGCCGAACATCCAGAATGGTTGACACAGCATAATAGCGGCAGTTGCAGAAACCTGCGGTATGGTCAGATAGGTACATTCTACGTTTTCGCCTGGCTTGTGCTTCTGGCGGGAATATATCTTGATATTCTGTACTTCGTCAGGTTCGCGGTCGCTGTTTTTACCGAACAGAGTGACACCGTCTTTGGTAGCTGCGCCAAGAGCAACGATGGTATCGCACATTTTCCCCTCCTTACGCTCCGTAGTGACTTAACGGTGTTTGCCGGACTCCCCATTTATACCTTGGTAAAGCAATCGCTGTCAATCCCGCCGTATGCCTTGCCCCATTTGGCCACAGCGTTTATACTATAGGACGCATCTAATAGGAGAGAAAATGCCACGTGGTCTAAATCTGGGCGAAGTTTTTGGCATCC
>VGNY01000052.1 GCA_016865895.1 Chloroflexota bacterium
GAATAGCTGTCCAAATAGGTACTTTTTGTGTTTTGGTGACTGTTCTCTGTTTCTCAACCTGGTAGGGGACCTGGTACGGAACCTGCCTTTCCTTGGTGACTGTCTTTTTGCCGGTTATTTCATCTACCCAGGTCAGTCGAACGCTGGTTATGGCATATCCATGCCAGGTAGTGGCGAATATTCCGAATTCCATTACTACATTGGCATCAAAGACAATATAGTCATCCATTCCCACACCCGTGCGTAATTCACCAAGCATGCGTGCAGTGTTGAGCATGTAATTAAGGCTATTTAACCAGCTCAGCTCTGACGGTTCATACCATAATCTATTGTACGGGGTCGGCCGTGGAGGAATTTGGCCTATGCCGGTAAGGTCGTAGACCCGCACCACTCCCTTTTGCTGTTGTGCACCCGGTGAAATGTGAATTTCAACCTGGGTTTTGGAATGCCCCGACGGTTCAAGCTGATAGCCATAATAATAGGTACCGCCTGAACCTTCAAATCCAGGGACAACCAGGTTAGTATGCCATTTTACCTGGGGACTGAGATACTTTTTGCCTTGCCGAGAGTCAATTACGGCATCCACAGTTTCTGTATAGGTCTCAGTCCTGTACTCTGTCCTGTATTCAGTTTCGTAATACGTTTCTACCGCCGGAATTTCCCTGGTCACACAGGACGTAGCACACAAAGGCAGAGCCATCATAAGAATGGAGAGTAAAATACCCAATTTTCTCATTTATCTCCCCTGTAGAATACGGAGATTACAGACAGTTGTCAATACGTCGCCTATTAGTTCAACTCTGACCGCTGGCTGTATCTTATACTACCATTATAAACATATTTCCCTTTAATCTCGAACTTCATAAGTGTTATACTGCACATGCGCCGAAACAATTGCAATAGGGGGGTATGAAAATGGCAGAATATGTGCAGAGAGGACTTTTACCGCCGCCGGGAGACCTGGTAACGGATGGCAAATTCAATTTCGGCACTTTTAGCAGCCAGTTCAGGAAGGTAAACCCGCTGGAGGCTGATAAGCCGCTGGGCATCTGGGCACCACGGCCACTGCTCAGCTTCAGGCTAAAGGAGTGGCAGGCATTCCAGTTGGGAAACAGCAGATGGTTCATGCTTGCCGTGCTATACAATACCAAGGTCTCAGCGCTGGCGCAATTCATTGCCTATGATAAGGAACATAAAAAGAAGTACTTTTTTCAAAAGATGTTGCCCTCGTGGAAAATCAGGGTGCCTGGTTCGATATGGAATGCAAGGCAGTCCTACCAGGATAAAAATTGCCACATAGAGCTGAGCAGTCATCTTGATAAGGGGCGGTTTTACATAAATATACAGATACGCGGTCACAAGGAACTGCCTGACATCGAGGCGCATTTCGAAGCATTTCACGATAACGGACTGGTCGAGCCGATAGTGGTTTCCATTCCATTTGGTGAGAACAGGGGGATGTACTCTCACAAGTGCCTTATGCCCATGCAGGGCAGCCTCTCCATAGGGGATAAAAAGACAGAGTTTTTACGCCAGGAGAGTTTTGCTATTATCGATGACCACAAGGGATTTTACCCTTACGTAATGAGGTATGACTGGGTAACTGCTGCAGGCTTTAATGACGGTGGTCAATTGGTCGGGTTCAACCTGACTGATAACCAGTCCCTGGACGCGGAGAAGTACAGCGAGAACTGCCTGTGGCTTGGCGGTAAGCTTAATCTCCTGCCGCCGGTGAAATTTGACAGGCCGGACGGCGTCGAGGGTAAGTGGTTGATACGTGACCGGTATGGCATGGTGGACCTGGTTTTCAAGCCCGAGACAATGGGCACAATAGATATGAATTATCTGGTATTAAAAGTGAAGTATTGGGGGCCGTTCGGCTACTGCAACGGATTTGTCAAAGACAAGACGGGTAACAAGGTGATAATAAATCAGTATTTCGGGATGGGCGAGGATAAATATGTCCGAGGATAATACATGATAATGATGGAAAAAGCCAGCTATTTATCTCGTTTTCACTTTTTGGATTAAAGGGGGAGAATATGGGAACCACTATCGAAAAGAAAGCCGGCACCGAACAGAAGAAAATACAAGGACTCCCTTTCGGGATAAAGTTGAGCTACGGCATCGGTGACATCTCCAATAATATTTTCATCGTCACCACGGGGATGTATCTCCTGTTTTTCATGACAAACGTGGTCGGTATTGCTCCTGCGCTGGCGGGAATCATGTTGCTGTTTCCGAAGCTCTGGGATGTCGTCTCCGACCCAATCATGGGGGCAATATCGGATATTACCCGCTCCCGGTTCGGCAGAAGGCGTCCCTACCTCCTCCACGGGGCGATTCCTTTTGGCATCGCCTTTTTCGTCCTTTTCATCGCCCCAGGCTATCGGACCGAGTTCGCCAATGCGCTTCAGATATCGCTCCTTTTCGCACTGGGCTGCACCGCCTTTACGGTCATCAACGTTCCGTATGCGAGTATGGTGCCAGAGATGTCGGACGATTATAACGAGCGGATATCCATCACGTCTTTTCGCATGTTCTTTGCCTCAGTTGGTGCCCTGTTAGCTGGGGCGTTGGCATTGCCCCTAGTACAGGCTGGCGGTGGCGGTGTTGGTGGTTTTCGGTTCATGGGATTCGTCTTTGGAGTGGGCATCGTTATTTTCTGTCTCGTCTGCTTTTTCGGCACCAAAAAGGCGCCAAGCTTACCACCCAAAAAAGAGATGCCGCCTATGAAAGAGCAGGTCAAGATTGCGGCCAGAAATTACCCCTTTGTCATGTTGATGACCAGCTACTTCTTACAGGCACTGGCCATCGGCGTCATGATGGCGGGATTCGTCTACTACATAAAATACGCTATGGAACTGCCCGAGACTGCAATGAACACTGCCTTTCCTATCTTCCTGGTCACCGGCATCCTTTTTATCCCGGTATGGCTCGCCGTGGGAAAGAGACTCGGCAAGATTAAGTCTTACTATATCGGGCTCGCCATCTTTACCGTCATGATGGGGTCCCTCTTCTTCACCAGCGCTTCTCTGCTGTGGCTCTTCTATGTCCAGGTGTTCCTGGCGGGAATCGGTTTTTCGAGTTTTCAGCTTTTCCCCTTCTCAATGCTCCCTGACACGATTGAATATGACCAGATGCAGTCTGGCCTGCGGCGTGAGGGGGTCTTTTCCGGCATGTGGTCAGCAGGCCAAAAGATTGCCTACTCCGTGGGGCCGCCGATAGTGGGCTTTGCCCTCGCCCTTTCGGGATTCGTGCCAGAAGGCCATCAACCTGAGAGTCTTAATATCGGGGTTCGCGCCATTTTCTGCCTCTTCCCCGCGGCCATGATATTGTTGAGTTTCCTGCCGTTTAGCAAGTACACCCTCACTGAAGAGGAATTCGAACGGGTGAAGGTGCAAATCTCCCGGATGGACCGGTAGCCAGTATGGTCTGGTTGTGGCTGTGGAGTAACCTGTCCCCCCAAAACCGGTACAGGTAGAATGTTAGACCTGACCAACCTTAAGCTAAAATGAAGCTAAAGCTTAAGGTTATCAATCCCTTGTTCAAACGAGTAATCTAAATAGCTTTGAGGATTTTGATGAGCCTCTTGGTTTTTGGGCGGTCTTATAAACGGATTGGTGGCAGCGGCTGGATTTGAACCAGCGACCAAGGGCTTATGAGTCCCCTGCTCTACCACTGAGCTACGCTGCCACGTGTTAAAAGTTAGCATAGTCAGCTTGGGGGTGTCAAACCTTCTTGGTTCTGCTTAACCGTTTTCCTGAGCCAGTCCTGAAGTGCTGGCCTAAAGCTGCCTGGGCACAGTAGGCCTCGACCTGCTGTTGTTGCACAGCTTTGCTCCATCCGAGGATACGCCCCATTTCTTTGGCCACTGTCTCAATAGCATCCAACCCCTGGCAGGAGACTAATCCCACAGCGCTGCGGCGCAGCAGAAAGTCGCTTACCGTGAGAGCACTTTCTTCTTTTACGCTGTGCTCTATCTGTGCCAGAATATCGGGACAGTGAGGACAGATGGGCTGCCCGCTTCGTTCATCGCGTTTTACCAGCTTCAAGACCTGTGAGAGGCGAGAGCCATAGAGGTCGGCGAGGTGTTTTACAGTCTCAGCAGGGAGGCCGCTTTCTTTAGCCGCCTTTGCTACTTTATCCCTGGTCACAGCCGGTGCACCGGGCAGAGGCACTTCTGCTGTGGTACACTTTGCCTCCACGCCCAGCTTGCGACAGGCCATGTTCACAACGTCTTTTGCTACGGCGCGGTAGGCAGTTATCTTGCCTCCCAGTACCGAGATAAAGCCTTCAATGCCGTCCCTCTGTTTATGGTCAAGCACCTTGTGCTCACGTGTAATGTCCGACGGCTTTTCACCACCGATGTGAGCTAGAGAACGCAACCCGGCAGTAGTGTAAAGTATATCTTCTTCACGCAGCTTAGGGAAGACCTGGCGAACACCTCGCAGCAGATAAGCCACATCTTTTTCCTCCGCACAAACGGCATCAAGGTCTCCGGAATAATCGGTATCAGTGGTGCCTATGAGAGTGTAATTCAGCCAGGGCATGACGAAGAAAAGACGATTATCTATGGGAGAAAAGAGAACCAGCGCCTTTTGGGAAAGCTTTGGGGTGAGCAGGTGTATGCCCTTGGTCCGGCGTACCGTGCTTGCTGGGCCACCGCGGAGCAAATCCCTGACGCAGTCAACCCAATGGCCGGCGGCGTTGACCGTCAGCCGCGCCTTCACTTTATAGGCCTCTCCTGAGAGGCAATCCAGCACTTCTATGCCGCACACATCGTTGCCATCTCTGAGGAAACCGGTAAGCTGAGCATGGTTTATGATTGTGGCCCCGTGTTCTGCAGCGCAGAGCACATTCTCTATGCCCAGACGCTCAGTAAACGGTGCATGGCAATCATAGTAAAGTATGGCACCTGTCAGGCCTTTCAGCTTCTCAAGTTCTGGCTCCATCTCCAGAACTTTGCGGCGCGAGAGGTGCTGGTGTGAGGGCATGGACTTGCCCGAAGCCATCACATCATACAGTCGCACGCCTACACTCAGACCTATGCGGTAATAAAGGCTGGTTATGGGTATGATGAAAGGGAAAGGATGCACCAGGTGGGGGGCAATCTTCAACAGAACTTCTCTTTCGTGTAAGTCCTGTTGCACAAGGTGAAACTCGAACATTCGCAGGTAGCGCAGGCCGCCGTGAATCAAGCGTGAGGAACGAGAAGTGGTACCATAGCCAAAATCCTCCTTCTCGATGAGCAAAGTCTTTATACCACGGAGAGACGCATCCCGGGCAATACCAGTCCCGATGATGCCACCGCCGATTACAATAAGGTCGAATTTCTCCTTGGCAATAGCATCGAAGTCTCTCTTCATATTCTTCTCCTATATCAAGATAGATTGCTTTCACCCTCACCACATTCCTCTCCCATCAAGGGAGAGGTTAGTATTCCTTTCCTCTCTCCCGTGGCGGGAGAGAGTCAGAGTGAGGGGGTATCAACTTTCGACCCAGCCGCGGGCACGTTCCACAGCACGTTTCCAGCCAGCACAGAGCGCCTCTCGCTGGTCAGCGGACATTTTTGGTTCATAGGTCTCAGCAGCGCGCCACATTCGGGCAAGCTGGGCAGTATCTCGCCATAGTCCTACCGCTAGGCCTGCCAGGTAAGCAACGCCCAGAGACGTGGTCTCAGCCACCAGCGCTGGCTGAATAGGCACCCCCAGTATATCTGCCTGGAATTGCATCAGAAGGGAATTGGCAGTGCCTCCTCCATCCACACGGAGCAATGCCACTTGAAGGCAGGCTTCGGCGCTCATCACCTCTATTACATCCCGAGTCTGGTAGGCAATAGCTTCCAGAGTAGCCCTCGCCAGATGCCCCCCGGTAGTTCCCCGTGTGATTCCAACAATAGTGCCCCGAGCATACATGTCCCAATAGGGAGCACCCAGCCCGACAAGAGCAGGAACGAAGTAAACCCCACCGTTATCAGGGACGGAGCGGGCAAGTGGCTCGCTTTCAGCAGCACTTTTTATCAGGCCCAAGCCGTCCCGCAACCACTGTATGGCAGCCCCGGTGATAAAGATGCTTCCTTCCATGGCATAGGTAACCCTACCCCCTAATCCCCAGGCTACGGTTGTCACCAGGCCTTTCTCGGAAGGAATCGGTCTGTCACCGGTGTTGAGCAGAATGAAGGAGCCTGTCCCGTAGGTATTCTTGGCCATGCAGGTGTCGTAGCACGCCTGACCGAAGAGTGCCGCCTGCTGGTCACCAGCTATGCCGCCCAGAGGTACCTGTCCATGCCCCAACAAGCCAGCAGCAGTCTCACCGTAAACCTGACTTGAAGGCATTACCTTGGGAAGAACTGTCTCCGGTATGTCCAGGGCAGCAAGAAGCTCCTTGTCCCAATCGAGAGTGTGGATATTGAATAGCATGGTGCGGGAGGCATTGCTGTAGTCGGTAATGTGGACAGCGCCGCCGGTGAGATTCCAGGCGAGCCAGCTATCTATCGTTCCGAATAACAAGTCACCATGCTGGGCACGTCGCTGCCCATCGGGCATGTGGTCCAAAATCCAGCGAAGTTTGGTAGCAGAGAAATAGGCATCTATGGGCAGCCCGGTCTTCTCCTTGATAAGCCCGCTCAGGCCTTTTTGCTTAAGTTCCTCGCATAGCGGGGCAGTGCGGCGGCACTGCCAGACTATCGCATTGCTCACTGGCTCCCCGGTGCGGCGGTCCCATACCACGGTGGTCTCCCGCTGGTTGGTGATGCCCATACCTCCCACCTGAGCGGCAGTTACCCCGGCTTTTTGTAGTGCCTCCTGAGCCACGACTAGAGAGGTGCGGAAAATCTCCTTGGGGTCGTGCTCCACCCAGCCGGGTTGAGGGTAAATCTGGCGTATTTCACGGTCAGCGTTGGAGACTATTTGTCCTTCCTCATCGAAGAGGAGAGCGGCACTGCCTGTGGTTCCCTGGTCGATGACTAAAATATAGCCTTTGTCAGGCATAGAGAGTTCTCAGCAAAGAATTGAATGCCGTGCGTAGTATAACACAAAGAAGTGCCAAAGGTTGAGAGTGATGCTCAACGCTTGGCTACTTTTCTTCCATGGCTTCGATGGCTATGCAACTATGTGCCAGTGCACCGCCGGCTCGTAGTGACGCAGCAACTAGTATTGCCTCGGCCAACTCTTCATCTGTGGCACCTGCCGTCTTTGCCCTCTTCGTGTGAGCATCAATGCAGTAGGGGCATTGAGTAATGTGAGCCGCAGCCACAGCAATCAGTTCCTTGACCTTGGTGCTCAAAGCTCCGTCAGCGAACACCTTGCCGTCAAAATCAAGGAAAGCCTGCACCAGAGCCGGTTTCAGCTCATACAACTTAGCCAATTTAGAGACGCTTTCTTTACTGTAATGACAATCAGCCATGTCTCCTCCTTTTCTCGCAGCATGGAGTGTTTACTAACGTAGTGCGTCCTCCGCCTTGCGGGAGCGGGATAGCCTCGCTGGGGCGACCCTGAAGAGTCGCACTGCACAGACAACTAGATATGTTTGGCCAGCCAAGCTTCTACGTCGGCCATGACCTGCTCGTGCTCCGGCTCGTTGAAGATTTCATGGTAGAAGCCATCATAGAGCTTTAACGTTTTATCTTTTGAGCTTGCCTTTTCATATAACAGCTTGCTGCCTTCTGGGGCGGCTAACTGGTCGGCGCTTCCGTGCATAATCAGCATAGGTAGCTTTATCTCCGGCATCTGCTCCGGCAGTTTCTTCCACATCTTGACCAGTTCTGCACCCATCCGGGAAGGTATCTTGCCCCGGAATACAAGGGGGTCGTTCACATAGGCGTCCACTATAGCTTTGTCACGGCTGATAGCAGAAGCATCGAGGGCGGTGACGCCCATTTTCGGCGCCAGCGCTGCCACCACCCCGGCCATAGCCAGGAGTGCCGGCGATACGCTGGGGCTTGCCGTAAGGCTTGCTCCTGAAAGTATGAGCCCTGCCAGCTCATTTTGATGCTCCACGGCATAGGCGGTGGCAATGGTTGCTCCCATGCTATGGCCAACGAGGAAAATCTTTGCATCTTTATGCTCTTTGCGTATCATGCCGAAGAATTTCTCCAGGTCAGTGAGGTAATTGGTAAATTGGTCAACATAGGAGCGTGTTCCCTCCGACTTGCCATGACCTCGATGGTCAAGAGCGTAGACGGCATAGCCTTTGGGCACGAAATAATTGACCAGGTTCTTGTAGCGTCCGCTGTGCTCGGCTAAACCGTGGACGACCAGCAATACCGCCTTGGGAGCCCCCTCGGGCAGCCAGCACTGGTAATAGAGGTTGAGGTCTTTTTGCCCTTTGAATTTACCTTCCTTGTGTTTCATGTTTCAACTCCTTTCTCCACATCGTTTTTGTCAATCTTAATGACTGCCGCCGTAGCTGTCAAGCTAGAGAGGTATAAATATGTTTACGATTATCGCTGGAAAGATGAGGGAGATAAAGAGAATAAAAACGTGCTGCACCCCGAGTACCATCGTCACTTCCAATGGCAGGCGTTCATTTACTCCATACAGAATGTTGGCAGGTTTTGTAACTTCTTTCATCGTCTGATTTTGGTATCCCTTTCTGCTGCAAAATACTGTAGGTTCTGTTTACAGAATCTGATGTTTTTCACGCATGCTCCAGGCGTTAATGAAATACTCATTTACAGCTCACTTCTGTCCCATCTTGAAAAGCGTCCATGGCTGGCTCGGTCTGTCCTTAAGATACCCTTCCAAATAGTTCCATTGGGGATGTTTATCGAGAAACTTCTCAGCATCGAAAGCCATACCGCTTGAGCTACCCCATCTCGCCCAGAAACTGAGTTCGTTAGCCAGGTCACTGCTCATGACCTTACCATCTACTGCCCCAGCCGGCCGGAAAGGCTCCCTTGCCTGCCAGTACTCAAAAGGGTCCAACTCATAATGTCCCTCAACAGTACGTGAGCTAGGGTTGTTTCTCTTCAGGTAAACATCATAGTGGTCAGCTAGAATCTTCTTTCCCATCTCTACATCAATCTTGCCATAGTGCTGTTGCATGAGTTCAGTCAGACGTACCCTCCTGGCACCCATGGCTGTCCTGATATCTGTATAGCCCGTGCCGGAGCATTCAATGTTGCGTATCCGCGGGTCCTGAGGTGCGTTAAAGCCGATGAAATAACCATCTTTCTTACATTCGATGTTAAAATATTTCAACCCAAGCTCAAAAAGCATAATCTCACCAGTATTCACCTCAGCTAGCAGCCACCCGTTAGCATAGCCACCATTGTTCTGCTTCTTCATAATCTCCACAAACTGGTCAAGTGTGTCCGCGTACTGCATTGCTTTACGTACCCTGAGGAATTCAGGCACTTCATTGGGGTCATACTTGCTGAAACCACCAATAGTTGTCTCTGTGCCCATTAAGCCCGCATCGGTCACAAAGAAGTCGGTCATGCTCTCTATGAAGCCTGGCACGCTCTGCATGAACATACGATGGCCACTGGCGGGCTTGATGTCCAAAATTAAGTTGAAGAACTGTCCCCACTCAAAGGCGTCCCAACTAGTATGTGCCATGACAATTTTACCATCTTCAGTTGCTGAACCTGTGGCAATAAACGCGCTGCAATGGTCTTTATCAAGTGTCTCGTATACACCTTCCATCACGTTGGGCCACCAATAGCCTGTAAGTTCCTCATATCCATTCCAGGCCAGAACATCCTGCCACCTCATGTCCACCCCGGCAGCCTTGGCTCCATCAGCGATGCCTCTGATTTCTTCCATATATTCCTGGTCTACATACTTGACGAACAATTTTTGAGCCGCCTCCACAAAGAATTCCCATTCCATGCCAGTTTCCCAATACGTCAGGTATTCAAGGCTTCCGAGTATCTGCCTAAGCTCAGGAGCTACCAAGTAGCCATGCTGGAAGCCTCTCTCGTATGGCTCGCCTTCGATATGGATATAAATCCAGCCATTTTCATCAAATCGGTAACCGTTGCCATATTTAGTAATCACGTTTCCCTTTTGCGACACAGCAGCTCCATCGCCAGTAGTATTCACATGGCAGGAGAAGCCGAAAGAGGTAAACAGAACAAAAGAAAGCACCCACAGCCAACATAATACTCCTTTAACTTTTGTGTTCGCCTCAGTGTTCCTATGTTTCAGAACTGTTATCTTACCAACCATCTTTTCCTCCTGAAATTTATGCTAGTAGAATGATGTCCCGATGTTTGTCAGACAAAAATACCAGTAATATTCAATCATTATACTCATGCCTTTTTAGCCACCAGAAGTATCTCATCCTGGGTAAAACAGTAGCCTCCTGCTACCTTGTGGTGTGTTTCGAAATACTGCCGAATTTCGCTCTCAAATTGTTTGAAACGCTGGTCTAGGAGGAGAAAAAGACCAATGGTGACCATGTCCTCGAGGCTCTCGGTATATATCTCATTCATGAAGTATCGCACTTCAATAACGTCGTCTCCATAGCGCTGGATTAAGTCGTGCCACAGCTCAAGAATATTCACATCATATCGAGTAAATTCGTTGAAAAAGTCAGCCACCTGGCCTATCGGTGACTGGAGAACGATGGCAATGCATCCGCCATCTTCGAGATGCGTATACATTCTATCAATCGCAGTTAGCCACTTACCCTCCTCGATATAATACAGGACATGAGAGCAAAGTATGAAATCGAACCGTTTCGAGCCGAGGTCAACCTTCTCCCAAAAATCATTGTAGACCGTGAAATGAGGACATCTTCTCTTGAAAAAAGCTGCTTGCTTTTCATTAGGTTCGACTACGGATGTTTCTGCGAATGACTGCGAGATAGGAATTGTTAGGTCTCCGCCTCCAGCACCAATGTCTAAAAAGCGTCTCCTGTGCCGGATCCCGGCGATAACCTCTCCCACCTTAACCAGCTCGATTCCTTTCTCTGTTGAACATCGAACAAAGAGAGCGAGCTGTCGCTGGTATTCGGCATCATCCCACATTTCCAGTCCTCCAGTCTGTGACGTCTTAGCCACATCATCTGGTGACATAGCTTTCCTCATAAAAGGTCAGTGGGTTTAGCACGCAGCTACTTCTATTTCAAAGCAGGTACATGTTCTCCGCTTCCCATAGCAGGTCATCTCTGAATTTAGGGTGGGCAATGCTTATTATGTCGAGCGCTATATCCCGGGTGGACTTTCCTTTCAAGTTAACTGCTCCATACTCAGTTACAAGATAATGCACATCCATCCTTGGGGTGGTAATTACAGTACCTGCTTCTAACCGTGGTACCACACGAGATATCTCGCTACCTTTAGCAGTGGAATAGAAACCTAGTATTGATTTTCCACCCTTTGAGTTGAAGGCTCCACGCACAAAGTCAAGCTGCCCACCGGTGCCGCTGAACTGGTGGCCAGCCAAGAATTCTGCATTGCATTGGCCTAGTAGGTCAACCTCTAAGATAGCGTTGATGGATATTATATTGTCGTTTTGAGCAATAACTTCGGGAGCATTGGTATATGAGACTGGATAACTTTCAATGCTAGGATTGTCATTCATGAATTCGTACATCTTCTTAGTCCCACCAGCCACAGTGAACACGTGCTTCCTTGCGAGCAAGGTTTTCTTTTGCCCTGTGACAACCCCCTTCTCTACCAGGTCTACCATTATGGGGCTGATTTTTCCAGGTGAATTTCTTACCCAGTATTTCTGCGAAGAAACCGGTACGTGTCACAACATAGGCAAAGGCAACTATTACGCAGGACGTTTTTATCAGGTCTATAAGTATCTCGCCTATGGACACGTCCATGTCAGTTGAACCCGTCTGATAGCATCTTAAGGTAGGGGTTATAGGTAATCAAGCCTGGCAATTAGCTCAGATGCCCCGCGTACCCACCTATCAAGCGGTGGTTTTTCATCGGCGTCTATTGTGACGTCTATAACGGTTGGCCTTCCTCTGTTCAAAGCTTTGGGTAGCACCTCAGACAGTTCCCCCGGCCGCTCAATACTGAATCCTTGAGCACCGAGCCCCTGAGCAACTTCGGCGCAGTTGATCCTGTTAAACTCGGTTGCTACTGTCTTGTCGCCCAAGCTGTATTTCTGAAGCTCATGAACCAGACCTAATTTGGCATTATTGAATACAATCCATATGACAGGCGCATTGTGATTCACTGCGGTCGCCACTTCCATCCCATTCATAAGAAAACAACCGTCACCTATTAGGGCTATTACTGGCCTATCCGGCGCTGCTAGTTTACCACCGACAACGGCGGCAGTGGCGTATCCCATCGTTGCCATACCAAAGGGACTGAAGAAATTAGGCTTTTCGAACTTCAAGTAATGGACGGCCCAGCACATGGGATTACCTGTATCAGCAAAGACGATAGCATCTCTTGGCATGATCTCCTGAAGCTCTCTCATCAGCGTCTGTGGTTTTATGGGGACAGCCTGAGAATGTATTTTCTCCTCATTCAAAAACATCCCGGCTCTCTGCTTAAATTTGATAACCTCTTCGATAGGCCGTTCTTTATTAATGTTATGCTCTTGTAACTCCCTGAGCACTCTGAAAGAGATTTCGCCAATCACAGTGGCACAATCCCCTACTAATGCAACGCTCACCGGATAATTCTTACCCACTTGTGCCGGGTCTATGTCAATTTGTATAAGGCAATCACTGGGCATGAATCTGGGGTCCCAAGAAAATGTTGTCAACTGGTTCAGGCTGGCACCAATAACCAAAAGCACATCGATATCCCCCAAAATATATTCTTCCGCTGCTGGAGAGCCACAGAAACCGAGGACGCCCAAGGCTAAATCATGGCTTTCAGGAAATGCACCCTTCCCTTTTGGACTAGTTGCGACTGGTGTATTAAGCATCTCAGCAAGCTCTAATATCTCTGAAGTGGCATTGGAGGCTATGACTCCTGAGCCAACAAGCATGGCTGGCTTCTTAGCGTGCACCAGTTTTTCGGCTGCGTCAATCACAAGCCTCCTATCAAAGTACTCTGCCTTAACCCTATATGTTTTCGGTGGCAACAACGTGTCTTCAACCTCAGCTTCCATGATATCTTTTGGATAACTGATATGCACAGGCCCCTGCTTGCCACTGAGCGCTATTCTGAAAGCCTCTCTAAGCGTCTCAGGCATCTTATATTTAGACATTATGCAATCACTAAACTTAGTTAAAGGATTGAACATAGCCACTGAATCTATGCCCGCTTTAGTTGAGTCCTGGAAAGTTCCCTTACCGTATATGCTTGTCGGCACCTGACCGGTTATAACTAGCAGCGGAACGCTATCCATATATGCGTTGGCAACACCTGTGACTAAGTTTGTAGCTCCGGGACCGGAGGTAGCGTAGCAGACTCCAATCGTGCCGCTCACTCGTGCATAGCCGTCTGCCATGAAAGCTGCACCTTCTTCATGTTTAGTCAATATCGGCTTTATAGCTGTCTGGTTATTGATAGCAGCGAAAAGAGGAACTAATGTGGTACCCGGCACACCAAAGATGTACCGAACACCTTCTCCTTCGAGATACTTTAATAATAGACCGGCAGTAGTGATTTTCAACTATGCCTCTTTGAAGCTATTCACAGCGGCGTCCTCGGTGTCAAACATATTGAAGAGCTGTGTGAATCCAGCGATATCAAATATTTCTTTTATGAACGGTTTTAAGCACGCCAGTTTTATATCGCCCTGTTGCTTTCTTGTTTTTTTAAGTGCTGCCAAAAAGACTCTCAGTCCCGAACTACTTATGTATTCCAATTTCTCAAGATTAACTACTATCCGAATACAGCCTGCATCAATCAGCGAGTCTAGTTTCTTCTCCACATCATTTGCGCTATAAGCATCAAGCCTGCCAGACAGCGCAATTATGCAGCCGCCTCCTGTTTTCTTTTCTAAAATTTCCACTTTGTTGCCTCCTTGATGAGAGTCATAACCTCTTCACATTTTAACCAATCGCATGTCTTCGGTGCAATCTAGCCCCAGGACACCCCATTATACAGCTACGGCTGCATGATTGGACATTTACCTAAGAATGTGTTCCATGAATTGCGTCCAGAATATAGTTATAACGATTTGGCGGGAAATCAGACTAGCCAGGTGACACAATCGGACAAATGTTACATTCTATCTCCTTGTCTTTTTCATCTCATAACTGATAGAGGATGTGGTATATAAAGAGATAGAACTGTGCGGCCTCGGAGATGGTGTTTTGCAGATTCGATATCCTGAGCTTTAATAGGTCCTCAACGCGAACATGGTAAAATTCGTGGAAGATTTTGTAGTAGAGCTTGTTTTCCTCTTTAATGGTCTCAGCTAGCTTTTGAGATTCGACCCAGGGTATAACATCATCGGTATAGGTGTGGATGATAGCTATCTTTGTCTGGAGCTGGTCAGCCTTCAGGTGTGGTGATAAGCCATCAAGCGTCTGCTGGATTTCAGGGTCGAGCTTTGCCCAGAGGTCTCTTGCTCGAGCTGGGTCTCGACTGGTAAGCATCTCATACAAAGCCTGTCCTGCTGGAGAGAGGTCACTCCTGGCAAAATCCACGGAGTCTCCTCTCATCATCTTCTCAAGATAGGACTTGTCCGAAGAGTCAGGCATAAGCTCAATGAGCCACTTGGGGAGTTCCTCTGTCAAAACGATGCGGGGTTTCCACGGTTTGGCTTCATCTTCATCAAAGTAGTGTCCTGTAATCACGGCCCCCAACCATTCGTTAATGTTGTAGTAGCCACCCCAGTAGCCGATAACGGATATATCATTGCTGATGCTAGGCTCGGTGGCAGCGAGCAAGACCAGCGGAGCGCTGAGGCAAACTCCTACAAGTCCTACTTTCTTGTTGCTAAATTCTTGTTCTGAAAGATACTGAAAGCTGGCGACTAAAGCCTCGACATCATCTTGGTGAAGTCGAAACTTGGCTAGGTTATCCAGTTGAGGCACCAGAGTGATATATCCAGCACGTGCCAGACTTGGGCCGGCTAACTTCAGTGCTGGGTCATCTTTGCCACCTTCGACAGCACCGTGGGCTAAGATTATGCTGGGGTGACGGCCCTGGTCATTGGGACAATATAAATTGGCAACGATATCCCGGTTGCCGCAGGGATAGATTACCTCTGAGATGGCTATGCTTCTGGGGATAGCGTTGGTTTTCCATTTATAGCTGACACCCAAATCTATTAGCAAAGCGGTGGCTCTGAGCCCGGTCTGAACTGGCTTAGTCAGCAGAGCTACGACAAGCACGATGAGGATTATTAAGATTAGTACTATCCATTGCCATCCCACGGCCATCACCAATACGTTTTATCTGCCCGCTGCCTCACTGTGCTGGCACGGGCTCGTGAGCCTTTTTGCCGTACACCTTTTCGTACGCTTTACAGTAAGGACATATGCTGCCTTCAATCATCTTAACTAACCAAAAGATAAAGCCTCTCTGCTGCTCCCGAGCGCGTGTGCACCCAGGACACTCGACACAACGTTGAGCCATCGCCCTATCCTTGTCGGTAATGATTTCCTGCTTCATAAAGTTGCCTCCAAGTATGCTGAAATAACCTGACTATCCCTTACTTGCCAGCAAGAGTAGCATCTGCCCGAAAACATGTCAACGGCAAACATATTTACCTGCTTTTCATACAATCTAGCTGCGACCCTTATGAGCATTGGTGAAATATCGTCACAGCTACATAATTCGAATGGAGATTCTTCGACTCCGCTACGCTCCCCTCAGAATGACAAGCGCAGCAGTGTCACCCTGAGCGAAGGCGAAGGGTCTCATAGTTGCGTTTATGCAGTCAACACATATAGTTAAATTAAATAGGCGATGACCATAAGCCTCGCCACTGCATATGCCCGACCAACGGTTGATAGTTACGGAAGAGACTTTGGCGGAAGAGACTTGATAGTAGGCGAAGAGACTGTAACTCCTCGTTTAGCCAAGCGGTCTCTGATAGCTGCGTAGTTGTAGTCGGTGATGGGGAGCGTAGTGTCATCAATCAGATTCTTATCTAACATGAGCTCCTTCTCAATTTCCGCCTCTACGCGAGATGGGAGCCTGGGGCGGCTCCGCCTTTGATAGGTGATGGAAAACCTATCCGGGTTATAGCGATACTCCTTTAAAAGGGCAAATAACCTGGATCTACCAATGCCTAAAACTTCCTCAATTGCTGACCTGTCTAACAATCCCTGGCAGTACCCTTTCAACAACACTTTTACTTGCTCAGTAGTCAACCGTTTGTGAACCTGGTCCATTCGACTCCTCCCTTTTTGGAGGAATGTACCAGAGTCCACTTTTCAGC